>JBOHJU010000329.1:0-2823 GCA_050728755.1 Methylocella sp. | reverse complement strand
CCGGGTTGCCGCTCAACGCGGCTACGGCTCTGCCCGCGCGTAATTATTATCCGCCGCCGCGGGACAATCCAGTTCCGCCGAAATAATGAAGCCGCCGCCCAAAACGCGCGCGCGTGGCCGATCCGACGCATAAAAAACGCAGGCCTGGCCAGGCGAGACGGCATCCTCGGCGGCGGCGAATTCGACTGCGGCCTCGCCCTGACCGGCGCAAAGGTAGGCCTGAACCGGAGGCCGGGAGGAGCGGATCTGCACGTAAAGTTCCTCTCCCTTGGCGCGATCATCGAGCGTGCCAGGCCCGATCCAGTTGAGCGCGCGTAACCGGACACGGCGGGTCGCTAACGCTTCGCGCGGCCCAACGATGACGCGGGCCCGCGCGGCGTCCAGCTTGACGACGAAGAGCGGTGCGCCGCCGCCAATGCCGCCAAGTCCCAGGCCACGCCTTTGGCCGACCGTGTAATGGATGATTCCCGGGTGGCGTCCGAGCACCCGGCCGTCGATATGTACAATGTCGCCCGGCAGCGCCGCGCCAGGCGTCAAGCGCGCGATGAGATCGCTATATCTGCCGGTGGGAACGAAACAAATATCTTGGCTGTCGGCTTTATCGGCAACCGGCAGACCGAACCGGCGGGCGCGGGCGCGAACTTGCGCCTTTTCCATATCGCCGAGAGGAAACCGCAACAATTGGAGTTGCGCCTTGGTCGTCGCGAACAAAAAATAGCTCTGATCGCGGGAAAGGTCATGGGCCCGGTAGAGCGCGCGATTGCCGGAGGCGTCGAGCCGGGACGACACGTAATGGCCGGTCGCCAAAGCGTCGGCGTCAAGATCCTGCGCCGTTTCCAAGAGATCGGCGAATTTGATTTCGCTATTACAAGCAACGCACGGTATAGGCGTTTGCCCCGCCGCATAACTTTGCGCGAACGGCGAGATGACCTTGCGCTTGAACCTCTCCTCGTAGTCGAGCACATAGTGCGGGATGCCGAGGCGGGCAGCGGTAAGACGCGCATCATGAATGTCTTGTCCGGCGCAACAGGACCCTTTGCGGTGAACCGCGGCGCCGTGGTCGTAAAGCTGCAAGGTCACCCCGATGACATCGTAGCCTTGCTCCTTGAGCAATGCGGCCACGACCGAGGAGTCGACCCCGCCCGACATCGCGACAACCACGCGGGTTTGCGCGGCAGGCTTGTTGAACCCGAGACTATTGGGGTCTTCGATCCCTCTCAGCGCGGGATTTTCGTGCATGGCCGTCGCCCATCGCTGATAGATTGGCCGCAAAGCAATATTTGCGGCCTAGCGGAGTGAATTATAAACTAGCACCCCGGGTTCCCGGCAGCGAATCCCACATCACCTGGCGGCAAGCGCGGGACGCCAGCGCAATCTCTGGAGCTTGCCCTTCCGGCAACAGCACTAGCCTAAATTCCACGGAGACTCTATTTAATACGTCCCCTATCCGAAATGCAAATCTGCGGCTGTTGGTAGCGTCTCAGCTTGAATTTCTGCAATTGGCAGGTTGCGGACCTACGAGCGCGCTTCCTGTCCGGCCGCGATACGCTCAACGGCTTGCAGCACATGCCCCCATCCAGGGCGCATCGCTTCAAAAGCGGCCCTATTGGCTGGCAGCCTAAAGCCTGCGTGGACCATCTTGAGCCACCTTCCCGCTGCGACAGGGATGAGGGTCCATGTGACAGTGGTATCGAGCCGCGAGCCATATTGCATTCTCGCCGGAGCCGCCCTTCCAGCTATAAGCGAGGCGACCGTTCTCTATGATTTCCAGAACTTCGCAATCTACGACGCCATCCCAATCACCTATTGGTTTTGTTTTGAAGTTGAATTTCTTGCCAATGACAGCCACAAAGTCATTTGGCATCAACCACTGATCGATCAGGTCTGGCGTGGTCAATGTCTTCCACACCACTTCTGGAGCATGAGGCAGTACGGCTTCGACGATGATGTTTCTGATCTCCTCAGCACGGGTCATGTGTCAGTCTCTTGCAACAGCTTTTCCAATTTCGCGAAACGCTCGCGCCAGAACAAACCATAGTAAGGACGCTCGGCGGGCAGCCGCCCGACCCACGCGCTGGGCTGCTTCCTTAACGTTATGCAAATCAATCGTCTCAATTAGAGACATAAATCCTCCTGCATCGCGGCCGCGCCAAATAATAGAGAGCTTTGGAACGGAATTTCGTTAGCAAAAGCGAAGCTTGGGTTTAGGCAAATCTTAAAACACCTCGCCTATTTTGCTGCCAACAAGTCAGTCTAGTATGTGAGTTTCGACTATGGCCGAACCAAACCGTCTCAGGACGAAATATGTCATCGGGCCCGACGGCAGCCCCTTGACCGTCGCGGATCTGCCGCCTTCCACGACTAAGCGCTGGGTGATCCGGCGCAAGGCGGAAGTCGTGGCGGCGGTGCGTGGCGGCCTTTTGTCGCTGGACGAGGCGTGCAGCCGCTATGCATTGACGGTCGACGAATTTCTTTCCTGGCAATTGTCGATCGACCAATATGGGCTGGCCGGACTGCGCACGACCCGCATTCAGCAATATCGGGCCTGACCGCGGCGCGGCCCGCCGCCCCGCGGTGGCATGTCTCCGTGTCCTGGCGGCGAGGCCGCCCGGTCCTATAGCGCAAACTGAAAAATGATCCGGCGCGCGTTCCGCCTCTTCGCCCGGTAGCTTGTGGCGCGTGACGCGCGGCAACTGGGCGATCAAGAAACGGGCTGTAAAGCCTCCGTTTCCATTCATGCTTTTGTTTTAGAAGTTTACTGCACCGCCGAATTTTTCTAGGGTGGCAGAGTTCGCGGCACATTGCATCTCCGCGGTCTAGAGT
>JBOHJU010000328.1:0-2829 GCA_050728755.1 Methylocella sp. | reverse complement strand
GCGTGCGGCCGTTGGCCCATGCCAAGCAGGTCAGGCCGCGGCGCCGATCGCGGCCGCCTTTTTCAAAAGCGCCTCGGCCATCCTTATGCTCGCGATATCGATCATCCGGCCATCGAGCGACACCGCGCCTTTTCCCGCCTTGGCGGCGTCGGCCATCGCGGCGACGATCCGGCGCGCCTTGGTCACCTCGGCTTCGGACGGCGTGAACACGTTATTTGCGAGCTCGATCTGCGAGGGGTGGATCGCCCATTTTCCCTCGTAGCCCAGCACGGCGGCGCGCTTCGCCGCGGCGACAAAACCGTCCGCGTCGGAAAAATCCCCGAACGGACCGTCGATCGGACGCAAGCCGTAGGCGCGGCAGGCGACCATCATGCGAGTCTGGGCCGCATGCCATTGATCGGCCCAATAATAGGCACGGTTGCCGGAGGCATCCTTGTCCGCGAGCACGCCGTAATCCGCATTAACGCCGCCAATCACCGTAGTGCGCGCGCGGGTCGAGGCGGCATAATCGGCGGCGCCGAAGGACATGGATTCGAGGCGCCGGCTCGATTGCGCGATCGCCTCGACATTGGCCATGCCGAGCGCGGTCTCGATCAAGACCTCGAAGCCGATCCGCTTTTCGCGTTTCTTCGCCGTCTCGATCTGGGTCACCAGCATGTCCACGGCGTAGACGTCGGCCGGAACGCCCACCTTGGGAATCAGGATCATGTCGAGGCGCGGGCAGGCCTCGACGATATCGACGACGTCGCGGTACATATAATGGGTGTCGAGACCGTTGATGCGAATCATCATGGTCTTGGCCCCCCAGTCGATCTCGTTCAGTCCCGCGACGATATTCTTGCGCGCCTGCTCCTTGTCGTCGGGAGCGACGGCGTCCTCGACGTCGAGAAAAATAATGTCCGCGGCCGACTGGGCGGCCTTTTCGAATAATCCCCGATTGGAGCCCGGAACAGCCAATTCGGAGCGCTGCAGGCGCGGCGTTGCCTGCTCGATGATCGTGAAGCTCATGCCATTCTCCCTCTCTCTTTGCCTTTGTTGGGTGGTTCAGCCCGTAGCGCCAAGGCCGCTGGCGATGCAATTGATCGACAGCAGCAGGTTCGATTTATAGGCCTCCATGGCCGCTTCGGTTTGGCAAGCACGGAAGCGCCGCAACAGCTCGACCTGGTCGCGATTGACCTGGCTGATCGTCGGCAAGCGGTGCGCGAGGCGGGCGCGGTAGCTTGGGAATCGTTCGCCGATCTCGCGCTCCTGGCTGATCCGCAGCACCGTGTCGCAGGTCAGTTTGAACTCCTGCTCGATCAGGGCGAAGATCGCGTCGCGCTTGGCCGCGTCGGCGACAAGGCCCGCATACTCGCGGGCGATTTTCAGATCGACGAGGCAAAGGGTTTTCTCGACCTCGCCAATGATCAGCCGGAACAGTCGCGACTCGGCGAACATCCGCCGCAGCAGCGCCTCGCCGCGACCTTTGCGCACACCGAGGAAATTGGCAATGCCGCTACCCGTCCCGTACCAGCCCGTAACGAAATGGCGGTTTTGCGACCAGGCAAACACAAACGGGATTGCCCTGAGATTGCCGAGCGAGCGGGCGCCAAAACGGCGCGCCGGCCGCGACCCGATATTGAGCAGCGAAATTTCCTCGAGCGGACTTGCCGCCTGAAAATAAGACAAAAGATCGGGATGGGAAATAAACCCCGCATACGCCGCATAGGCGGCGCCGGAAAGCGCCTCCATCGCCTCGTCGAACTCCGCCCTCGGCACCAGCGCCTGCTCGCGTTCCGATATAAGGGCGTGTTTCAGCACCGCAGCCCCGAGCACTTCCATCTGATAGGCCGCGGTGCCGCGATTGGCGTATTTGAACGATACCACCTCGCCTTGTTCGGTAACCCGGAAGCGCCCATTGATCGAGCCGGCGGGCTGCGCCGCGATCGCCTGCGCGGTGGGGGCGCCGCCGCGGCTGACCGAGCCGCCCCGGCCGTGGAAAAATGCGATCGGAATACCGCTTTCGCTTCCAATTTTGGTCAGCCGCGTCTGCGCCTTCGCCAATTCCCAATTGGAGGCTAAAAATCCGCCATCCTTGTTGGAATCCGAATAGCCGATCATGACTTCCTGCACCCCTCCTTGGGCGCGGGCGCTGCGCCGGACGACCGGCAGCGACAATAGTTCGCGCATGATGGCGGGCGCGGCGCGCAAATCGGCGATCGTCTCAAATAGCGGCACGATCGGCAGGGTGCAGGCTTCGACGCCCGCGGCATCGAGAAAAAGCCCAACTTCCTTGGCGAGGAGATAGGCGCCGAGGACATCGGCAGCCGAGCGGGTCATGCTAAGGATGAAACTGCCGAAGGCTTCCCGGTCGAACGCCTTGCCTTTGTCGCAGGCGAGCTCGAACATGCCAAGCGTCTCCAGCGCCTCCGGTGGAAGCTCCGGCCGCGCGTGCTTCGCCGGAAGCGGCCGGGCGAGCTCGGCGACGACCCAGTTCTTCCACTCCGCCGATCCCGGATCGGGCGGTGGTCCACCGTTCTGACCAACGGACGCTCGCCACACAGCCTGCAAGGTTTCGGTCAGACGGGTCGTGTTTTCGCGCAGATCGAGCCTGACCGTGCGGAAGCGGAAGATCTCCACCGCCCTGCGGACCGGCCGCACGAGGTGCTCGCCAAGATCGGGGGCGCCGCTTTCAATCAGCGCATCCTCAAGAATCCGGAGATCGGCGATGAGCTCGTCGGCGGTGCCATAACCGGCGCCAATGGAGGCCTGCCCATGCTCGGCGCGGATAATCGTGAGCTGGAGTTTGCGCAGCATGCAAAACAGGAACTGGCGATAAGGCTCGCCGGA
>JBOHJU010000327.1:0-2834 GCA_050728755.1 Methylocella sp. | reverse complement strand
GATCGAGACCGGACGTCGGCTCGTCAAGAAACACCAATTCCGGATCGAGCGCCAGAGCCCTGGCCAAGGCGGCCCGCTTGGTCATGCCGCCGGATAATTCGGATGGGTACTTGTTGGCGGCGTCGAGGTCGAGGCCGGTGAGCTCGATCTTGAGCATCGCAAGCTCCTCCGAAAGATGAGGCGATAGACGCAAGTGCTCGCGCATCGGCACCTCGACGTTCTGCTTGACGGTCAGTCCCGAAAACAACGCACCTTGCTGAAACATCACGCCGATGCGCCGCTCGATAGCAGCGTATTCGCGCGGCGGGACGGAATCCACATCGGCACCAAAAATCTCGATCAGCCCGCTGCGTTTGGCGACGAGCCCCAAAATCGTCCGCGTAAGGACCGATTTGCCGGTCCCGGATCCCCCTACGAAACCTAACACCTCGCCCCGGTAAATGTTAAGATCGAGGCCTTGCATGACGAGCGTGTCGCCAAAGCCCACGACGAGATCGCGCACCTTTATGACGGTCTCCGGCGCCGCGCGCCGATCGCCCTGCCCAGCGGTATGCTCCGGCAATGTCCCCCCGTCTCCGGCGGCCCGCCCGCTGTTCAATATCCGATCCCCGCGAAGAACATGGCGAACAACCCGTCGACCACGACGACCGTAAAAATTGACTTGACTACCGAGGCGGTCACTTGCCGCCCAAGCGATTCAGCCGAGCCCGCGACGGCCAGGCCTTCTACGCAAGCAATGAGCCCGATGACCAGCGCCATGAAGGGCGCCTTGATGAGGCCGCTCAGGAAAGTATGGAGGCCGATCGCCGATTGCAGCAGCGATATAAACCTCGCCGGGCTGATCCCGTCATAGGCCCAGCTCGCCAAAAGACCGCCGAATATCCCCGCCATGTCGGCCACGAACGTCAGTATCGGAAGGCTGATCACGAGCGCGAGGACGCGTGGAACGATCAATATATCGACCGGCCGCAGTCCCATGACGGTCAGCGCGTCGATTTCCTCGTGGAGTTTCATCGAGCCAAGCTCAGCGGTAATCGCCGAGCCGGAACGTCCAGCGGTCATGATCGCGGTCAGCAGCACGCCGAGATCGCGCAAGATCAATATGCCGATCATATTGACGACGAAAATCGTCGCGCCGAAACGCCGCAATTGGAAAATGCCCTGTTGCGCGATGATCGCGCCCGCCAGAAAATTAATAAGGGCAATGACCGGCAGGCCGCGAAGCGCAATGTTTTCAATATGGACAACCAGCGACGTTCCGCGAAAGCGCGACGGGCGCAAGAGGTTATTCCCAATCGCCGCCACGACTTCGCCGAGAAAACCCACACCCTTGTAAAGGTCGGCTCCCGCCGAAATCACACTTTCGCCAATATCGGCGAGAAGACGGACGACATGTGAGCCGCTTGGCGGCTTTGGCACGGGAAGAGCCCGGTACCTGGCTTCGCGGAGCAGGATTTCATATTCCGGCCGGACCGATTCGAGCTTTGCATCGACGCCCTTGGCATCGAGCGTCTGGCGCGCCCGGTCGATGAGCCAAGCCCCCGCGGTATCGAGCCGCGCGACCCGGCCAAGATCGAAAACGACCTGCCGGGCGCCGTCGCTCGCCGCCAAAAGTGCCTCCGCCCGGGCTTCGATCGCGGCCGACGCCTTTACCGTCCAATGCCCGCCAAGGTCGAGCGTCACCGTGTCGCCCAAGCGCTCGCTCGAAAAATCCGGGCTGTCCAGCAAATCCATTCTTCGCTCGCCTTGCTCCAAGCACCACAATCGGCTTTTCTAGCTGCGCGCATCTGGCAGCCGCTTGCGGCGAAGTCGAGGCGCCCGGTTAGCACCTTTGCGCGGGGTTTGCGACATGCGCGAGTCCGGCGATGAAGGCGCGCCGCCTTTGCCTTGTTGCATGAAAGTCACGGAGCCCAACAATCGAGGCGTTTCACTGGGCCTGACCTGCACCATTAACAATTATGGCTTGACTCCACGCGGGAAACACTCGCATTTTACTCGATGCGGGAAACACTCGCACTTTCGAAAATATAAACAATATAAATCGTCAACTATCGTTTTGAAGGTCCACCGGAATGCGTGCGGCTGGCCCCCGGCCTCATAAGCATTTTTCGCGAAAGTCCGCGAGTAGGTGGACGCGGGTTGTCCGCTGTTGCCTCGTCCCCCTTGCCTGCCTCGCGCAATTATGGATGCCCGCGCAACAGCACCATCACATGCCGGGTTTTGCCGCGCATGCGATGGTTCACGAGCCTGCCCAAAGCAGCTCCGGCGTCACGGCCGTGAGTTTCGAAGCGGGTCAAGCGGGCGTTCCCTGCGCGGTCCACGCCACCCGTCCCATTGACGGCAACGGCGGCGGCGCTCCCCCATGCTGCCCGCACGGCGATTGCCCCTTCTGCCCTTGTTGCTGCGCGCACGTCCACGCGGCGATGGGCATTCTGCCGCAGGTGACGGCGAGGGCGGCCTATGTGCCGCCGTTTTCGACGATAGCCCCGCCGCCGGCGCGTCTCGGCTCCGCCGCGCGGTTTGCGGTTTTTGCCGGGCAGCCCCGCGCGCCACCTCTCTCGATCTGACGGACGAGCAATCGTCGGCACCGCCATCCGGCGGCTGACCGCGGCTATCTCTCACTTTCAGATCGAGGAATCATCATGTCTTATAAAGCTTCGATGGCTTGCGCCGGCGCATTCGCCGCCGCGGCCACGCTCGCCGGAACTGCCTTCGCGGCCGAGCCCCCTCCCATACCGCCAGCTCCAATTTTTACCTGGTCCGGCCTCTATGTTGGCGGCCAGATCGGTTACGCCTGGGGCCAAGATCCCGTCACTTGGTCCGGGATATCGAAC
>JBOHJU010000326.1:0-2883 GCA_050728755.1 Methylocella sp. | reverse complement strand
GAGGGCTGGGTGCTCCATTCGCTTCTTTCGGGAAGGCGCACAGCTCTGGTTACGCCTTGGAAAAAAGGCTTAGATTCGATCCTCTACAGCAAGGCGAGCGCGAAATCGGCGCCGGCCGCGAAGCTGCAGCCAAATGTGATCGCAAACGTTCGCAGCTGCGACGGCGCCTGGTGCCGTGTCTCGGGCGACGGCTTCGACGGCTTTATCCAGCAATCGAATCTGTGGGGCGTCTATCCGAATGAAAAAATCGAATGACCGGGCGCCCGCTGGAAACCGGAGGCCCCGCTCCGCTTGACACATGTCGGACGGCCTCCGCATCGCCGCCGCACGGAGCGTAGCACGCCGGAACCATAGCTTTACCGTGTGGAGATGAGCAGCACGCCAATCTGAGCGGAGATGCGTTTTGGCAAGCTTTCCTGGAGTGCACGGTGCCCCGATCCCAGCCATGCTCCAACACGACAACGGCAGTGGCGAAGCGTTACCTTCAAACCAAATTAGCTGTCCTTGGCGTGCCCGGTCAAACGCGCCCAGCCGTCCTTGGCGGTGGACGATAAGACTTTGATGCCGTGACCGACGACATCCCAATTGACCACCGGACGCTCGAAGGTGCCTTCGCCGCCGCTCGTATTGCGTATCGAATCGGACACATAGGCCGCGCCGATTGTGAGGATTATGCCAATTATGATCCCGAAAAACATGCGCATTCAAGCCCCTTTTTGCCCAGAGCGGTTGCCGGAGACTCGGAGTGATTCCCAAGACTCCGACATACACTAGCTTTTGTTTTCGCTTCCGGTCAAGCCCGGCGCGCCATTTCCGCGCGCGACGGCAAGATTGAAAAATACTTCATCGGCTCGCAGGCGAAAGGAAAAGGGTTGGGCGGCACGTTATGGAACAGATGCGCCACTGTGGCGTTAACCCCTCGTCGTAAATGCAGCGGCAAAGCACCTCGAATGTCTTTGCAGCCACCGGGAAATCGACCGGCAATGGCAACATCTAAATCTGTTCGCCGGTCCGACGCGAGCGGCGGGGCCGCGCGGTTTCTCCTGGGGCCGGGTTTAAAAGCGCCGGATGAGGAGGCACAATGACTGGGGAAACCATACAACGGAAGGTCCGCTCTTCCGCGGAGCTGCAAGAGGTTTGTTTGCGCACCCTGAAGCAATGCCGCGGGTTTGAACAAGTCAATCAGATTTTGATCCAGCCGCGCGACAATGCCGAAGGTTCCGCTAACTGGACTTTGGCGGCGGTAAGGCCGCGTGTAGACAATCGCTCTTTGCGTGCCGCCCGTGAGACGATCGGGCATCTGCAGCAAACCTACCGGTTGATCCCGGGCGAGGCGCAAGACCGCGGCAAACGCCGCGGCTAAGCCGCAGTTTTCTACAATCCTCGCCGCGCAAACGACGTTTTTGGCGAACCGGTCCATAACGACAAGCCGTACTTCGCGCAAGCACGGTGCGCCTCCGCCCTATATTTCAGAATATTAACGAGTGTTGACAGTTGCCCCCATCTTCTTCGAGCAGTGCGGTTCGGGGCGGCTGGCGAAACGTGCCGTTTGGGCGTATTTGACTGTTTGAGCCGATAATGGCGCAGCCTCCCGTGGGGCTCCATCGCGATAGCAAAAAGGGGCCAGGGTTTTTTGTTACACTCGCACCTTCTCGGGACTGGCGCCTATTGTCCGAAACGGATTTTGACGAACCAAGATCTTGCAATGCTGGTCGACACGACCGACGCCTGGATCAGCGAGCGCACCGGCATTAAGGAGCGCCGGATCGCCGCGGAAGGTGAAGTCACTTCGGATATGGCCGTTGTCGCGGCCCGGCACGCGCTCGCGATGGCCGGCACGAGAGCCGAAGATCTCGACATGATCATCGTCGCCACGATCTCGGCCGACATGCCGCTGCCTTCCTGCGCGGTCATCATTCAAGCCAAGCTCGGCGCGGCGCGCGCCTTTGCCTTCGATGTCGGGGCTGCTTGCGCGGGTTCTCTTTATGGGTTGAGCATCGCCGACCAATTCATAAAGACCGGCAAAGCCAGGCGGGTGCTCGTCATCGGCGCCGAGCTCTTGAGCCGTCTCGTCGATTGGAGCGATCGCAATACTTGTGTGCTGTTTGGCGATGCGGCGGGCGCGATGGTCGTCGGACCGGCGCGCGATCCACGACGCGGCCTCCTGTCGACGCATCTTCATTCCGACGGAACCGCCGCTGGAATGCTGTCGATACTGGGCGGCGGCAGCCAGCATCCGCAGTCCGCCGAAGTGCTTGCCAAGAATATGCATAAGATCGCGATGAACGGGCGCGAGATATATAAGTTCGCTGTCCGCGTGCTGCCACAAGCGATTCTCGAAGCGCTCGCCGCGAACGGGCTGACAGTCGGCAACATCGACCACATCGTCTCGCATCAGGCCAACGCCCGGATTGTCGAATCGGTGCTGGGGCGGCTCGGCATTCCGCTCGAAAAATGTTGGCTGAATCTCGAACGTTACGGCAATACATCGAGTGCCTCGCTGCCGATTTCGCTCGACGAGGCCAACCGCGCGGGCCGGCTCAAGCCGGGCGATCTCGTCGCGATGATGGCGATCGGCGCTGGGATGACATGGGGCAGCGCCTTGATGCGGTGGTAGGCAGGCTGCATCAAATGCTCCCGGCGGCCCGAACCGAGACCTCCCGGAGGAAACTTCCGGATTGGCGCAAAGGCAACCAATCCTAATCTCCGAGCTTCGCAACGAGAACGACCGGCGGGCCCGCACCACGGCCAAATTTACGAGGACCGTTAGGGCGCGGAAGCCGGGTAGCCAGGAAATCGCATGAGCCCGCGCATCAAAATGGCGCCACTTAGAGCCCGTCCCGATCACATGGAATCCTACCAACCGCCCGAGAACCTGACTCC
>JBOHJU010000325.1:0-2885 GCA_050728755.1 Methylocella sp. | reverse complement strand
AACCGGCAGGAGGCAGTGAAGCGCGTGGCGCCGGCCGTCGATGCCATGCTCGTCGTCGGCTCTTCCAATTCGTCGAATTCGCAAAGGTTGAAGGAAGTGGCCGAACGCGCGGGATGCAAGCTCGCCCGTCTCGTCTTGCGCGCGGAGGACGTCGAATGGGATTTGTTCAGCAATATTTCCTCGCTCGGAATCACGGCTGGCGCCTCGGCGCCCGAAATTCTCGTCGAGGAAATCATGGATGCTTTCGCAATGCGCTTTGAATTAGACGTCGAGACGGTATCGACGGCGGACGAAAGCGTATTTTTTCCGCTCCCGCGGCAATTGCGCCAGGTGGTGGCTAACGAGAGTTAACACCGCCCTTTCGCTGCAATAGCGAAGGCGCCTTGGTCCAACGTCACGACCCTTTTGACACAAGCTTCAGCGATCCTCATCGCGGGGCCGACAGCGAGCGGCAAATCGGCCTTGGCGCTTCGTCTCGCCCGTGCCCTCGGCGGCGTGGTGATCAACGCCGATTCGATGCAGGTCTACCGCGATCTGCGCGTGCTGACGGCGCGTCCAGATCGCGAAGACGAGGCCAAGGCGCCGCATCGGTTGTTTGGCCACGTCGATGGCGGGGTCAATTATTCGGCCGGGCTTTGGCTGGCCAATGCTTCCGTTGCGCTCAACGAGGCAAGGCGCGAGGGCCGCTTGCCGGTTTTTGTTGGCGGCACAGGGCTTTATTTCAAGGCCCTGACGCAAGGGATGTCCGCGATTCCGCCGGTGCCGGAAGACGTGCGCGCGAAGGTGCGCGCGCGCGCGGCAGGCCTCCCTGTAGCCGACTTGCATGGCGAGCTCATGCGCCGCGATCCGGCAACCGCGGCGCGATTGCGGCCGAGCGATCCGCAACGCATATTGCGCGCGCTCGAAGTTTTTGAGGCGACCGGACAAAGTCTCGTCGCTTTTCATGGCGGCCGCGCGGCGCCGCTTCTCGATGCGAAAGACGTGCTTGCGGTCTTTCTTGCGACGGAAAGAGAGGCGCTGAAGACGCGGATCGATGCGCGCTTCGACGCCATGCTCGAAGCTGGCGCGTTGCAAGAGGCGGCAAGGCTCCGCGAGCGCCGCCTCGACCCCGCGCTGCCGGTCATGCGCGCGCATGGCGTGCCGCATCTCATCGCGCATCTTAACGGCGAAATATCCTTGGCGGAGGCGGCAAGGGGGGCCAAGCTCGACACGGCCCGCTATGCCAAGCGGCAATCGACGTTCGCGCGGCATCAACTCGCTTCGTTTCGATGGCTTACCGCGCAAGAGGCGGAGACGCTCGCCTTGGCCGAATGCTCCGGCCTCAATGCCGCCAGAAAATAATCTGGCCGAGGGTAAGCAGAATTTCGGCCATGATCAGGATTACCACCGTCGCTTCGAGCCTAGTCGCGCGGTTGGCGTCGATCATATCGGTCAGCGTGCGCGCGGTTTCGACGATCGTATCGAGCTTGCGCTTTAAGGTTTCGGCGCGCTCCTTGAGTTCGTATTCGTCCTCGAGGCGGGCATAGAGCCGCTCCAGATCGGGCCGGTCCCACAGCACGTCTGGCTTTTCCTCGACGGCGACACGGCCCGACACGCGATGCTGGACGAGGAGAGCCTGACCGATCAATTTCAGCATCGAGCGGCGCTTCCAGGGCGGCCGGCCGTTTCGCGCGAGTTCTGTCGCGAAAGGCTCGATAATATCGAACACGGCATTGACTTCGCGTTCGTCGCGGCCGAGCGAGACGCTCTTGGCGAGCGCGTCGGCGACAACGAGCAGACGCTGCGCCGAAATATCTTTCATGGCGATTGCACCGCCTGGCGGAACCTTGTCGTCAAGGTCAGGCGAGATTTCGAGAATGACGGATTCATCGTCGATATGTTCATGCGGTCCCGAGACACGCAATTTGACTTGTTTGAGCACATCGTCTTCTTCGAGCGGCGACAGCCCGACCATGACCGCGACGCCGAAACGGTAAAGCGCGACGAAGCCATTCGCCCCGGCATGAAAGGCGAGCGGCGTCGAAGAGATCATGTCGGATCGTTCGAGCCCGGCCGCCTCGATCCGGTCGCCGAGAAGCAGCGCGCGGGCCGTGACGCGAGTGATGCCCGGGGAAACGGGAAACTCTGGTTGGATAGCGGTCATGGCCCATGACTACAGGGCGGGGCGAATGTTTGAAAGCTTATTGCGACGGGCGAGCCAGGCAAGCTAGCGCTGGCCTGATAAATTTGGACAGCGCGATGAGTGGAGTTTTGCCTGACGGCGGTCAATATGGCCGCGGATCAGGAGAGACGATGACGAAACGTGTCCGCCGGAACCACGGCCCGGCATTCAAGGCCCCGTCGACGAGCTTGGGAGAGGCCTTTGCTGCCGTGAAGGGAGAGAGGACGCTGGCCGAATTAACGCCCGTTGCCATTCATTTCAGCGTCATGACGGCCGCGGTGAGGTTGATCATGGCGGCAAGACTCCGAGCTGTCTTGCCGTATCGTGTTGCGATCCTGTGCCAATGCTTGAGCGGAGCAGGCTTAAGGTTCCAGCGAGCGCAGCTTGGTGGAAAAGCCTGCGGAGAGTTGCAAAAGCAATTTTCGATGAGGTGACGCCAACGATATTTGGCGAAATCCCATGCGCCGAAGCTCCTGGAGCGGCACGTAAACTCTGCAACTTTTCTAAGATCACACTCTAATGCAGCCAAAATTCGCCGTCGAGCGTTTTAATCTCGGCCGGCTTGATGAGCTTCGAATGTCCCACCACCACGCTATGTAGCCGCCCGTCGAGTTTTTCCCGCCAGAACGCCAAGAATTTGATCAGGACCGGAAAATCCGGCGCAAGGTCGTAGTCTTGCCAGATATAGGAGTGCAACAGGCGCGGGTGATCCGGCAAATGATAG
>JBOHJU010000324.1:0-2890 GCA_050728755.1 Methylocella sp. | reverse complement strand
TGGCCGACGTCATCGGCTTCCACAACGTTCGTACCTCGATGCCCGAATACATAAGAATTATCGAACGCGGCACGATGCGTACCTTCGGTAAGGATGTCGTGGGCGTCGCGGCGTTCTTCTCCGGGTTTGTCTCGATTATCGTGTATTTCGTCTGGTGGTATGTTGGTAAGATGTTCTCCACCACGAAATATATGAAGTCCATCTGACCCGCCGCCGCAAGTTCCCGGAACACAAAACTCCCGCGCCAAAAATTTTGAGATTCCCTAAATTTGCAACGATACGGCTAAGATACAGGATGGTTTGTAAGATTCGCATTCTTCGATAATCGAGGTAGGGTTGTATTTTCCTTTTTTAAGGTAATTTTACCGAGAAGAAACTTCTGCCTCACACATGACGGGCGGCATGACGGAAATTCTCAAGACTCTTTGGGCAAAGCTTTACGCATGGGCATTGCCAAGCGCGTTAGCCCTTGGAGCAACGTGGCTGTTTTTGCTTCCACAGCTAGGGGATTCCCTGGGCTTCCGTACGGATCTAGTGAAGGACGAAAAAGGTCTCGTATTCTTCACCCTCATCACGGGCGCGTTGGCGATTTCTCTATCGTCGCTCTCAACGATTCTATACCGAATCCTCGAAGGCTACCTTATTTGGCCACGCTGGCTCCAGGAATGGGGGGAAAAGCGACAACGCGCCCAGAAAAAGGCACTTCACGCGGCGGTTAGGGGGAGCGGATGGCGGCACAACATCGCCTTGGAGAACCGTGCCCGATATCCTATGGACGATGGCCAAATCGTCCCCACCAGATTTGGAAACGCCATTAGGGCGTTTGAATCCTATGGCAAATCCCGGTTTAATATGGATTCGCAAACGCTTTGGCATGAGTTGGTTGCAGTTACTCCGAAGTACATACAGTCTGAAATCGACTTAGCCCAATCTTCTGTCGATTTTTTCGTCGCTTTGTTCTATCTAAGTCTCTTTTTTGGTTTCGCGTGTTTGATTCTTGGGACGATTGAGCACTTCAAGATCGGCATACTGCTGCTTAGCTTTCCAGCGTTTTCATTGGCAATTTTGTGTCATTGGCTCGCAATCAAGGCACTTGACGCTTGGAGCTATCCAATTCGCGCTCTCGTCAATCTGGGCCGAGTCAAGCTTGCAGATAGGCTTGGCCTCATGCTCCCTAAAACACTTGAAGAAGAAAAGGAAATGTGGGGCTTGGTCACAAAGTATGTCTATTATGCGAGCCCAGAATACGGCGCGCCGCTAAACGCCTATCGCAAGGCCCCCACTGAGCAGGGAGCTGAAAAAGGCGCCGGAGAGCAAGCCGGAGCGGGGAATGGCGGGACCGGCGCCGAGTAGAGGAATGGGCAAGAAAGTAACTGCCGATGGAGCTTAGCGCCCAAAGACGGCGGCAAGCCGAAATTCAAACTGACCCACCGCTCCATCAAGGCATTTCAAGCGCGAGCGCGGTGGCCTCGCCGCCGCCAATGCAAAGCGCCGCCGCGCCGCGTTTCAGCCCGTATTTTTGCAAGGCCGCAAGCAGCGTCACGACGATTCTCGCGCCCGACGCGCCGATCGGATGGCCGAGCGCGCAGGCGCCGCCATGCACATTGACTTTTTCAAACGGCAAGGAAAGCTCTTGCATCGCCGCCATGGCAACCACCGCGAAGGCCTCGTTGATTTCGAACAGATCGACATCCGCCAGGGTCCAGCCGGTCTTGTCCATCAGTTTTCGCAACGCGTCGATGGGGGCGGTGGCGAATTGACTCGGCGCCTGCGCGTGCGTGGCATGAGCCAGGATCGTCGCCAAGGGCGATATGCCTCGCTTTTCGGCCTCCGAGCGGCGCATGAGAACGAGCGCCGCGGCACCGTCCGAAATCGAACTCGAATTCGCCGCCGTCACGCTGCCGCCTTCCCGGAACGCCGGCTTGAGATGAGGAATTTTATCGAGCTTCGCCTTTAGCGGCTGCTCGTCGTGCAAAACGGTCCTGACTTCGGCCTTGCCGTTCCTGACCGCAACCGGCGCGATCTCCTTTGCATAACTGCCGTCGGCTATCGCCCTTTGCGCCCGCTCCAATGAGGTGATGGCGAAAGCGTCCTGCGCGGCGCGGGTAAATTGGAACCTTTCGGCGCAATCCTCCGCGAAGGCGCCCATCGGCAAATGCTCGCCATAGGCATCCTCGAGCCCGTCGAGGAACATATGATCGATCAGTCTGCCATGCCCCATGCGGTAGCCGGACCGCGCGCGATCGAGCAGATAGGGGGCGTTGCTCATGCTCTCCATGCCGCCCGCAAGCGCGATCCGCGCGCTCCCGGCGCATAAAACGTCATGCGCCAGCATGATCGCCTTCATGCCGGAACCGCACATCTTGTTGACCGTGGTGCAAGGGGTCGCCTGCGGCAGGCCCGCGGCAAGCGCGGCCTGACGGGCGGGAGCCTGACCCTGGCCCGCCGGCAAGACGCAGCCAAGAATCACTTCCTCGATGTCCTCGGGCGAGACACCGGACCGCGCGAGCGCCGCCTTCGCCGCGGCGGCACCCAGACTCGGCGCCGTAAGGTCTTTGAACTCGCCTTGAAAGCCGCCAATCGGCGTGCGCGCGGCGGCGGCGATGACGATTGGGTCGGCGTTCGCCATGGTTTCCTATCTCTTCCCGAATAATAGATCGTGATCGCCGGCCGAAGGCGAAAGACCCGCTTAACCCCAAAGTTTTGTTTCGCGCTCGCCAGAAAATTCCAACCGCGCGATCCTTATCGCAAGGCCGGCGTCTGCAATCGTACCAAAATGTTTCACGTGAAACATTTTTGATGGTGTGGACGGCCTCGCCTTACGGCATCAGAGTGCCAAGACGTGGTCGCCGGAGCGCCACAAAGAGGGAGACCGTCCATGGAGAAGTTT
>JBOHJU010000323.1:0-2899 GCA_050728755.1 Methylocella sp. | reverse complement strand
GGACAATTCGACGCCGCGCAAGGTGTTTTGACGGAGCTTGGCGTCACCGGCTTGGCGGTCGCGGCGATCGCCAAGGGCCCGGACCGCACCGCCGGGCGGGAGAGTTTCTTTATAGCTGGAAAAGAGCCGTTCAAGCTGTCCCCGCGCGATCCGGCGCTTTATTTCGTGCAGCGGCTGCGCGACGAAGCGCATCGTTTCGCGATCGGAACCCATCGGGCGCGCCGCAAAAAGGAGTTCACCAAAAGCCCGCTCGACGAAATCCAAGGGGTCGGCCCGGTGCGCAAGCGGGCCTTGCTTCACGCTTTCGGCACCGCCAAGGCGATTTCCCGCGCGGCCCTATCCGATTTCGCGAAGGTCCCGGGAATAAATGCGGCAACCGCGCGGCTGGTATATGATTTTTTTCACGAACGTGGCAGACAATAGGCTCGCCATGCGTTATCGGCGCGGCCGATCTCGCGTGGCGGAGCCGTGTGGCCCGTTGACTGAGTCTCGGAGAGAGTGTTTCCGGCGATGGCGATCTCAACCCTAGCAAGAATTCCGGATCTCGCCTGGAGCCTGCCGAATATCCTGACCTATGGGCGGGTGGCGGCGGTGCCGGGCGTGGCAGGCTGTCTCTTCTGGCCCGAGATCGCTTGGTTGCGCTGGGTCGCGCTCGGCATTTTCATTGCCGCCGGAATCACCGATTTCTTGGATGGTTATTTGGCCCGCGCCTGGTCGCAGCAATCGCGGCTCGGCCAAATGCTCGATCCGATCGCCGACAAGCTGCTCGTCTCCGCCGTCCTGATGATGCTCGCCGCCGATCATACTATCGCCAGCTATTCGCTGGCCGCGGCGATCGTCATTCTTTGCCGGGAGATCCTTGTGTCCGGGCTGCGCGAGTATTTGGCCGAGCTCAAGGTCTCGGTTCCGGTGAGCAAGGTCGCCAAATGGAAGACCATGTTGCAGCTCGCCGCGCTCGGCTTTCTCATCGCCGGCCCTTCCGGCGACGAAATTGTTCCTGGACTGACGAAAACCGGCTTGGTCCTGCTTTGGCTTTCCGCTCTTCTCACCCTCTACACCGGCTGGGACTATTTGAAAGCTGGCTTGAAGGAAATCATCGGCGAGCCGTCATGAAAGCCCTCTATTTCGCATGGGTGCGCGAACGCATCGGCAAGGCCGAGGAAGAGATCGCGCCGCCCGAAGACATCAAGACCGTCGGCGAGCTTATGGCCTGGTTGAGCGGCAAGGGGGAAAGCTATGCCGCCGCCTTCGCCAATATAAAAACGATGCGCGCCGCGCTCGACCGCACTCATGTCAAGCACGATGCAGAGATTGCAAATGCGCGCGAAATTGCTTTCTTTCCGCCGATGACGGGGGGATAGGGCCGTGAGCGCCCGTATTCTTGTGCGCGTTCAGACGGAGAGTTTCGACGCCGCGGCGGAAGCCGCCCGGCTGACGCGAGGACGCACCGGCATCGGCGCGCTGGTAACCTTCACCGGGCTTTGCCGCGACGAGGGCGGTGTTCTGACGGCGCTCGAAATCGAACATTATCCGGGCATGGCGGAGGCCGAAATCCACCGCGCCGCCCTTGAGGCGGCCTCCCGCTGGCCGCTCGAAGGCGTTCTCGCCATACACCGGCATGGTTTGATCCTGCCGGGCGAGCCGATCGTTCTCGTCATCACCGCGAGCCAGCATCGCGGCGAGGCTTTTGCGGCCGCCGCTTTTCTGATGGATTATTTAAAAACCGAGGCGCCGTTCTGGAAGAAGCGGCATTTGGCGGGAAAGGGCCCGGGCGCGGGCGACTGGGTCGAGGCGAAGGCGCAAGACCACGCCGCCGCGCAAAAATGGCGGGCTTGAGAATTTTCTATGTGTCAGTTTGGATTTCAGCTTGCCGCCGTTTGGGGGCGGTAAAGTGGCTGACTGGATTTCTGGATCACTAATCGGGCTTATGCGACTCCGAAGCGTGGCGCAGCGACTTATATTAGTGGTAACGACAATGTATTTTGCACAAGACCAACTTGAAGAACTGAATCGCGGCCATAGCAAGATTCTTGGGAAGTTTGCCGACCTCAGAGAAAAGTATTTCATCCGAAATTATCAGAACGCTCGCGCAAGGGAGTACGCCACCCATGGCTTTGGTAGGCGCTTGGGTACCTTAGTCCGATGCATAGACCGTGTTTTCGAGATATTACCGCCTGATCTCGACGAGATTCCCAGCAGAGATGAGGTCACCGATGCAACGGTGAACATTCAGGCATTTGTATTTAACATTTTCGGTTGCTGTGACAACCTAGCTTGGATCTGGGTGCTTGAGAAGGCGGTGTTACAGCAGGATGGAAACCCGCTAGAACCAAAGATGGTTGGCCTCGGTACGACATATTCGCGCGTTAGGCTGTCATTCTCGCAGCCATTCAGGTCGTATCTCGATAGCCGGGAGCAGTGGTTCACTCACATCAAGGAATTCCGCGATACGTTGGCCCATCACATTCCTCTCTACATTCCACCCTACATCATTACACCGGACCGCTTGAACGAATACGAAAGGCTTGGCGCTGCTGCGAATGAAGCGGCTCGCCTCCGCAACTTCGCGGAGTACGATCGGCTAACAGCTGAGCAGGACGCGCTTGGAAGATTCCAGCCTTGGATGACATACTCGCCGGTTGAGAACGCCCCTGCTATCGTCTTCCATTTTCAGTTGCTGTCCCACTTTAATACTATCGATGAGATTGGCCGGAAGCTCCTTGAAGAAATGGAGCGCTGACGCTTTGCAAAGAGCGAGGGTTCGAGCCGCCCGCTAGAGCGAGATGAGTTTTGTCTGAATCAGTGGGGGATTCCCAGATTGCCAGGTTTCTGATTCAAGGATGGTGTTTGAGTCGGAGGCCGGTGGAAAATGGCAAGACCCTATTCGATTGATTTGCGC
>JBOHJU010000322.1:0-2901 GCA_050728755.1 Methylocella sp. | reverse complement strand
GCCGATGTGCGCCAGCTTGTCACGGATTTCACCGGCATTCGCATCGGGGCCAATCGCGACGCGCTCGGCGAGCGCGACCGGGCCGGTATCGAGACCTTCCTCCATGCGCATCACGACGACGCCGGTCTCAAGGTCGCCCGCCATGATGGCACGCGCAATCGGCGCCGCGCCGCGCCATCGCGGCAGCAGCGAAGCATGCAGGTTGAGGCAACCTTTTGCCGGGACATCGAGAATGGCTCCCGGCAGGATCAAGCCATAGGCGGCGACCACCACCACATCGGGTTTGAAACCGCGCAGGGTCGCCGCAGCCTCCCCGGATCGGAGGGTATGCGGCGTAACAACCTCGATGCCAAAACGTAGCGCCGCCACATGAACTGGGGAACGCATGGGTTCGAGGTCGCGCCGCCCGCCGGGTTTTGGCACACGGGTATAGACCGCCGCCACAATGTGACCCTCGGTGACGATAGCGGCGAGCACGGGTACCGCGAATTCCGGGGTTCCCATAAAAACGATGCGCAATTGTCCCGGCCTGACGTTGGGATTCTCTCGACCGCGAGTGATGATATCAATGGCATAATGTTCTCGCATAAGTCTTGAATTTTGCACTGAGGAGTTAGCTAAAGGTAAGGAAGCCGCCCTGTCACCTCACGCCTCAAACCGCGATTTCTGGGCCAAAGCGCGCCCGCAACGGGGTTTGGATCTCATCCCGCGCTCCAACCGCTCCCATCTCGGTAAATGCGAACATCCCCGCGCACGGGTCTCGTTTCATGTGAAAACATTTTGGTCCGTAGACGCATGAGGCAGCGGCGCTTACTCGGAGCGCCACGGAAAGGTCCAGGTCTCGGTGAGCGCCCGCGTGCCGGTCCGCAGGAAGGCGCGCAAATCTGCCGATTGGCCGGGATCGAGCTGCACGTCGATGACCGCGCGAAACCCCTTGGTGTGAGCGTTCGGAACGATGAAGGAGCGCACGATTTTGCCCTGGCTAGCCGAGGGAACGACCTCGACCAGTTGCGGATCGGCGGCGTAATAGGCGAGGTCGCCGCCGGCGAAATCGATAATGAACCGGCGCGAATCCGGCCCCGGTGGTTCGGCCGAGCCAGGCGCCGCCGCCGCCGTCTGATAGGTGTTCAGCGTCCGCCCGTTGGGCGACAGCTGGGTCAGATTGAGACTGGCGACGATGCGGTAGGCATAGCTGAAAGCCTTTCCTGGCCCGGGCGCATCCTTGGGCACGAACGAGGCGACGATATTGTCGTTGGTCTCGTGCTCAGTCGGAAGTTCGATGAGCTCGACCCGGCCTTCGCCCCAGCTCTCCCGCGGCTCGACGAAATAGCTCGGCCGCATCTCATAGGCGAGGTCGAGATCCTGATAATGGTCGAAGACGCGGTCCCGTTGCAATAGGCCAAAGCCCCGGAGATCGCGGTCGAGAAAGGCGGAGACTGCCGGCCCCGCAGCGTTGCGCAAGGGGCGCCAGATCCATTCGCCAGTTCCCGAATGGATCAGGAGCCCATCCGAATCATGCAGCTCGCGGCGGAAGTCCTCGTTGAAACGATGGTCGTTCTCGCCAATGAAGAACATCGAAGTGAGGGGCGCCAGACCGAATTTAACATTCGGCTTGCGTGGAAAGAGCGCCGCCGCGATTTCGATGGCGGTGTCGATTCCTGGATAGAGATCGAAGCGATAGGCACCGGTCGCCGCCGGGCTGTCGAGCAGCGCATAGATCGTCGCCTTACCGGCGTCGGGCTCTGGCGTCTCGATCCAGAATTCGCGAAAAAAAGGGAACTCCTCGGCGGGGGTGCCCGCCTCGACTGCGAGCGCCCGCGCCGACATTCCATAGCGCTGGCCGCGGCCGAGAAAGCGATAATAGCTGGCGCCCAAAAAGGCGATCGCCTCGTCGAAGACCTTGGGACTGTTCAAAGGGTAATGCAGACGAAAACCGGCGAAGCCGAGATTGACCGGCAAGGGCTTGTCTATCTTGACGCGGCCGTAATCGAAAAGATTGGCGGCATAGGGAATGGGTGTTGGAATGCCGTCGCGGAGCGTGTTGATGGTCACCGGACGCCGGTAGAGATGTCCAAGGTGGAACAATTGCAGCCGGAACTGGCTCCGGTTGGCGGCGAGAAGGGCCTTTTCGGGGCGGAATCTGATGTCGCGCCAGGCATCGAAGTCGAGTTTGTTCAGCGCGTCGGGAAGCGCCGGCAAGGCGGTGTCGAAATCCACCGTTGCCAGGTCGCGGGCGCGGCGCACGACATCGTCGAAGTCGAATTTCGGCGGCACCTGGGGTGGCTTGCCCGGTTGGGCCAACGCTGACCGAAACGTTGATGGCAGAGCGCCCGAGACAACGAGATACTTGACCAAGGCGCGGCGAGTAAGGTCGGTCATGGGGCTTTAGGACAAGGAGGAGCGTGCGCCGTCAATTTGGCGGAAAAGCGTGGTTGACGGGGTACTCACCTTTTTGGCCAGCGGCAAGCGGAAGGCTTCGATTTTTTCGGGTTCCGAGAAAAATTAAGCGTCCGTTAGGTGGGAAGTGAATCGTAACATTTTGGTGCGATTGCGCGCGCCCTAATCGCCTTGACTCGGTCTACCGGTGCAGGCAACACTTCCATCAGCAGTCACCCTTCACTCACAAGACAGCCGCCGAGCTTGCCGACGGACAAGACGCGAGCGTCGCGGCCGCATCGAGGTGAGGAAACCTCAAATCGACCAGTCGGCGGCAAGATCGTCGATGCGGTCGATCAGGCCGCGCGTGGTGAGCAGCGCGACGATTTGCGCCGCCGCCTGCGCGGCAGTCTGATTGTCTCGCCCGACGATAACCTCGGGCGCTTCCGGTGGCTCATAACTCTGATCGATGCCGGTAAAATTCTTGATCTCTCCGGCCATCGCCTTTTTGTAGAGGCCCTTCGG
>JBOHJU010000321.1:0-2906 GCA_050728755.1 Methylocella sp. | reverse complement strand
GGGCGGTGCCGATGACCCGAACCGGAACCGACTCCCCGGACGCCAGGTGCGCGGCAAACTGGTCCGTGCCCTTGATGACGTGGTAATTGGTGATCACATGCGCAGCGGCATCCCAAATGATCCCCGTACCCGTTTGAACCTCCGTTTGAGTCTCGCTCTCTTGCTGCCCGGGCGTGAAAACATTTTGCGGTGCCAGCCGCGCGAAAACAGACACGACGGAGGGCGAAACGGATTGAAAAAGCTTGATCCTGGTTCGTTCCGCCTCGGTGAGATCCGCGCGTGGCGCAATTGTCCGCGGCGACGTCGCGGAAAACCGCCAAGCGACGAAATATGGTTCCGCGACATAGGCGGCCGCCACCGCAAGGAGACAAATGACCACAATTCGAATGAACCGGTTCGTCATCACGGATCGCCTCCCCTGCCTCCTGGAGCTTGGAACTTCGCAATATGGGAATGTTCAAAAACGGGCCTGGATAGCACGGTTTCTCGTCTGGCCTAAAGCCTAAATCCATGCCATTTGAGTCGGTCAATTGACCTCACCATCGAACGAGGAGATATCACGCTATGCGCGTCTACTACGATTCCGATGCCGACATCAATCTCATCAAGGGCAGAAAAGTCGCGGTCATCGGCTACGGGAGCCAGGGTCATGCGCATGCCCTGAATCTGCGGGATTCCGGTGTGAAGGAGGTTTGCGTCGCTCTGCGCGAGGATTCCGCCTCGGCCAAGAAGGCGCAAGCCGTTGGGCTCGAAGTGAAGCACGTCTCGGATGCCGCCAAATGGGCTGATGTCGTGATGATGCTGGCGCCGGACGAATTGCAGCGCGAAATTTATCGCGATCAGCTCCGCTTCAACCTAAAGCAAGGCGCGGGTTTGATGTTCGCGCATGGCCTCAACATTCATTTTAATCTCATTGAACCGCGCGTGGATCTCGACGTCTTGATGGTCGCGCCAAAAGGGCCGGGCCATACCGTGCGGTCGGAATATAAGCGCGGCGGCGGCGTGCCTTGTCTTGTCGCGGTCGCGCACAACCCTTCCGGCAACGCGCATGACCTCGCGCTTTCCTATGGATCGGCGATCGGGGGCGGGCGCGCCGGCCTGATCGAGACGACGTTTAGGGAAGAATGCGAGACCGACCTTTTCGGCGAGCAGGTGGTGCTCTGCGGCGGCCTCGTCGAGCTGATCCGCAATGGTTTCGAGACGTTGGTTGAGGCCGGCTACGCGCCGGAAATGGCCTATTTCGAATGCGTGCACGAAGTGAAGCTCATCGTCGATCTCATTTATGAAGGCGGCATCGCAAATATGAATTATTCGGTCTCGAACACCGCCGAATATGGCGAGTATGTCAGCGGGCCGCGCATCATAAATGAGCAGACCAAAGCCGAGATGAAGCGGGTTTTGAGCGACATTCAATCGGGCCGGTTTACGCGAGATTGGATGCTCGAGAACCAAGTCAACCAGACCTCGTTCAAGGCGATGCGGGCGAAGGCTACCGCGCACAAAATCGAGGAAGTCGGCGCGCGATTGCGCGCGATGATGCCCTGGATCGGCGCCAACAAGCTCGTCGACAAGGACAAGAACTGAGGGCTTTGCCAGGAAGAACAGGGCGAATTAGATGCATGCTACATTAGGTTAAACGTGGGCAGATTCCGGCGCCAAGTTGCAACGCCGACAAGGGGACTGGCTCACCCCGAATGGCATGATTTTCCTTCCCGCGCCACCGCCGTCTGCGGTATTCCGGCGACGCGAAGGCGTCTCCGGGAAATAGAAGGCGTCTCCGGGAAATAAATGAGGAGGTTCAAGGTGCTCTGGTGACGCACTATTCGCCTTCTCGCAGGATCTCGTGGCCGCGGCGTGCCGATTCATTTAAGGTTGGGCGCGGCGCAGGGCGGCCTCCTGGAAGTCCTTAAACCGCACGGGGCTTGGCTTGATCGGAAAGGGCAATGAGCACGGTCCATAATTTTTCCGCGACAACGCTGGACGAGCAGGAAAAGCCGCTTTCCGATTTTTCGGGACAGGTGCTGCTCGTGGTAAACACCGCGAGCAAATGTGGCTTTACGCCGCAGCACGATGGGCTCGAGACGCTTTATCGCAAATATAAGCCCCAAGGCTTTGCGATTTTAGGCTTTCCGTGTAATCAGTTCGGCGCCCAGGAACCGGGCGATGCCGCCGAAATCGCGCTATTTTGTTCGCGAACCTACGATGTGACGTATCCGATGTTCGGCAAGATCGAAGTAAATGGCCCAGGGGCTCATCCGCTATACCGGTTTCTCAAAGGCGAAGCCAAGGGAGTTATGGGAACCGAGGCGATCAAATGGAATTTCACGAAATTCCTTGTCGATCGGAAAGGCGGGGTAGCGGCGCGCTTCGCGCCGGCGGTGAAACCCAAGGAACTCGAAAAGGAAATCGAGAAGCTGCTTTGACGCGTGGGCGCCCCACGTGTTGCCGCCCACGGTATTGAGAGAGACGAACAAATGTGGCATCGATTGATGCGCCCGCCAAGGAGGCGATTTCATGCCCTTGCGGCTCGATACGCGGAGCCCGGATTTTGCTGCCGCGTTCAACGCGCTTCTCGCGATGAAACGGGAAGTGGCGGAGGATGTCGACCAATCGGTTCAGACGATCATCGCGGACGTCGTCGCGCGCGGCGACGCTGCGCTTATCGACTATTCGAGGAAATTCGATCGCGTCAATCTGGAGAAGCTAGGCTTGCAGGTGGGCGCGGCCGACATCGACGCGGCATTCGCCCGCTGTCCCCCGGACGCGCTCGATGCGCTGCATTTCGCGCATGCCCGGATTATTGCTTTTCATGAGCGGCAACTCCCGCAAGATCTGCGATTTACCGATCCGCTCGGCGTCGAGCTCGGCTGGCGCTGGCACCCCATCGAGGCGGCAGGGCTCTATGT
>JBOHJU010000320.1:0-2932 GCA_050728755.1 Methylocella sp. | reverse complement strand
CGCCACCCGTTCGGCGCCATGCACGGCTTGCGCGTGGCGCGCCGCGATAGCCGCATTGTTGAAGAAGCAAAACCCCATCGGCGAGGCGATCCCGGCATGATGGCCGGGAGGACGCAACGCGACAAAGGCATTATTGACGCCGCCGCGCATGACCTCATCGACGGCCGCCGTGGCGGCGCCAACGCAATGGCCGATCGCATCAAAACTTTGCGCGCTCATGACGGTGTCTGGATCGAGATGGACTTTTCCGCGTAAGGGGGTCGCGGCCTCGATCGCATCGACGTAGTGCGCGGGATGAACGCGCAAGACCGCGCGGCGATCGGCTCCCGGGGCGTCCGCCCGGATCAGCGCCGCGAAGCACTCGTGTTCGAGGACCGCCGTTATCGCGCGGATACGGTCTGAATTTTCTGGATGACAAGGCCCGGTATCGTGATCGAGATACGAGGAGTGGCTCAAAAAAAGTGTGGTCATGTAGACAAAACTCGCGCGGCTCGCCACCGGGCAGGGCCGCCATCATGGATTTACCGGGGCGCGTTCTCTTCCGGGTTGCCCGGATCTGGCCGGTTAAGGCCTAAGAGCCAAGGTTAAGATGGCGGCCAATGTCGATCTCGCGAGCCGCCTCATTACTTATGGCGTCCTAAACCTTCTGTCCATTTGGGCGCAAGAATAGCTTCGACCGCAACGGATTTAGCAAAAATCACGGGGGAAACTTGAATTATAATTGCGGGCATCTGGCTGATTTTGGGAGGACCGGGTGGCGCGTAACTTGCCAGGAGAGATCGATAGCTTGCTGGCCTGGCGCGCCGGCGGACGGCTTCTCGTCGGACGCGAGCGCATCGCCTTGCTCGAAGCAGTGATGGAACACAAGAGCATCACCAAGGCGGCGGATATAACAGGATTCAGCTACAAGACCGCCTGGGATGCAGTCAACGCGTTCAATAATCTTCTGCCGCGCCCGGCATTCGTCACCCGCACCGGCGGATCGCATGGCGGTGGCGCCGAAGTGACCGACGAAGGGCGGCGATTGATCCTGGCCTTTCGCCGTCTCGAAGAAAAATTCGGCCGTATTTCGGCGGCGATCGCGGCGGAAGGCTTGGAGCATGACCAAGACCTTCTATTTTGGGGCATCGGTCTGAAACTCAGCGTCCGCAATGCGCTGTTCTGCAAGATTGTCAAAATCACGCGGGCGCCCATCAATGTCGAAGTAAAGCTCGAAGTCTCGCCCGGCCTCATGCTCACCACGGCCGTTACCAATGCGAGCGTGGATGAACTTGGTCTCGCGCCGGGCCGCTGGTGCGTCGCGATGGTCAATGCCTCTTCGGTCATGCTGGCACAAGAGCGCGAGGCGCTCCACATCTCGGCGCGCAACAAGATAGCGGGAAGGGTAGTCCACCGCATCGATGACGGCGCCGATAGCGAGGTTACCATCGACGTCGGCGGCGGCAAGACCATCACCGCGGTTGTGACCCGCGAGGGCGCCGACGAGGCCGGGGCCACGATGGGCGCGCAAGTCCTGGCAATCTTCAAGACCTCCCACGTCATTCTCGCGAGCGAATGAGGGAGGTTTGTGCACCCCCGCCATCCGTGCCCAATCCAAGCTTGACTCAAGGCTCGGCAATTTGCCTTGATTGACGCGCGAATGCGGCCGTTGCAAACCGCCTGTCGTGGGAATTCCGCGTCCAGACGCCAGCGCGCCACCTTTCGATTTGCGGAGCGCCATACCGATGTCCCTTGCCTACCCGAGCATCAATCCGGTGCTGATCGCCATCGGACCCTTGCCGATCCGCTGGTATGCCTTGGCCTATATCGCCGGGCTCGTGCTCGGCTGGGCCTATGCGCGCGCATTGGTGAAGCAAAAGGCCTTTTGGGGCGGCGCGGCTCCGCTCGACCCCTTGGACATCGACGATCTTCTCCTCTCAGCGGCGATGGGAGTCATTCTCGGCGGAAGGCTCGGCTACGTGCTATTCTACAACGCCGGATTTTATCTTGCGCATCCGGCCGAGATTTTCGCTGTTTGGAAAGGCGGTATGTCGTTTCATGGCGGACTCGTAGGAACCGTTCTCGCGATTTATGTCCTCGCCAAGCGCAAGAGAATTCCGGTGCTGAGCCTTGCCGATGTCTGCGCCGCCGCGGTTCCGATCGGGCTTTTCCTCGGCCGCATTGCGAATTTCATTAAGCCGGAACTTTGGGGACGCCCGGCCAGCGTGCCCTGGGCGATGGTTTTTCCCGGCGCTGGGCCGGTCCCCCGCCACCCGAGCCAGCTCTACGAGGCAGGCCTCGAAGGGTTTGTCCTCTTCCTTGTGCTTTATATCGCGGTTCGTTTGGGCGCGCTGCGGCGGCCGGGCCTTGTGGCCGGGCTTTTTGCCGCGGGATATGGCTCGGCGCGCGTCGCATGCGAATTTTTTCGCGAACCAGACCCGCAGCTGGGCTATCTGTTCGGCGGCGCGACCATGGGCATGCTCTTATCGCTGCCTTTGATCGCGGCAGGCATTGTTTTGATTAACCGCGTCTCCCGGCTGCCGGCTAGCGGCATGAATAGGCCCGCATGAATCCGCTTGAAAATCTCATCCGCGAGACGATCGCCGAGAACGGGCCGATGAGCCTCGAGACCTACATGACCCTTGCGCTGTCCCATCCGGTACACGGCTATTACGCCTCCAAAATGCCGTTGGGGAAGAGCGGCGATTTCATCACCGCGCCGGAGATCAGCCAGATGTTCGGTGAACTGATTGGCCTGTGGTGCGTCGCGGTCTGGCGCGCCATGGGCGAACCACGGCCGTTTCTTTTCGTGGAATTGGGACCAGGGCGCGGCAGTTTGATGGCGGACGCCTTACGCGCTGCGCGTGTCGCACCGGATTTCCTTGGCGCAATGGATCTGAATCTTGTCGAGATGAGCGAGCTTTTGCAACGAAGCCAGCGCGAGGCGCTGCAA
>JBOHJU010000319.1:0-2932 GCA_050728755.1 Methylocella sp. | reverse complement strand
GGATGTGGTTCTTGAAGACGCACGGAAGCGCGTTCGGAGCGGAATCGCGCACATTGCCGCCGCTGCCGTCTATCCGCGCGCGCTCCGCAATGCGCCAACCACGAGGATTATCGGTCTCCTCAAGACTGCCCAGCTAAAATACCGGATCGTCGCCGAGACGCACGAGACGGATTGGTCCGAGGGGACACCCGCATCACTCATGGACGCGTTGCGGCGCGCCCAAGAGGCTCTTACCAAGGACGACATTGTTGAAGAGACAGCGAAATCGCTTCGGATGCAACTGGAGGGCGTCGCAAAGCTGTGGGAGGGGCAGCAAGGCGCATGTGACCGGCTGTCGGACATTCTTGGGTTTGCCCCGCCGAAGGGAGAAACACGAGAGAAGGCGCGCGACCGCCGTGAAACCGCTTCGAAGGTTTCCGCTCTTGTGCTCGCGAATGCCTTTATTTTTCAGGAGCAGCTTGCGGAGACGGACGGCCGGATCACGTCTCTTCGCAAACTCGCAAACGAGAAAGACCTCGTGGGAGCCACGGCCAAGCATTGGAATTGGGTTTGGGTGAACATCAACTATGTCCCCATCTTTCAGCTTGGCGAGCGCATTTTAAACGAACTGCCCATCAACGCCCATTCGAAGCTCGCGGTCGATGCCCTCCTGAAAGAAGCGATATCAATTTGCTCGCAACAGGCAGCGCTTCGCCATGACCTTATGGGCCGTATTTATCATTGGCTCTTACATCACGCCAAATATCTTGGAACCTATTACACGTCGGTCCCGTCCGCGACGCTTCTCCTTAAGCTCGCTCTAGCCGCCAATTGGCCACAGGACTTTGGCGATCCCGTCGAGCTTGCCTCCTTCAAGGTCGCCGACTTGGCGTGCGGCACCGGCACGCTCCTCATGGCCACCGCACAGGCTTTATCGGACGTTTACATTCGCCGCCGCGCGGAACAGAATTTAACGCTGGACATAAAAGACATGTCGACCTTGCATCGCGCGCTCATGGAGAACGTTCTTCACGGCTACGATGTTCTGCCTTCGGCAGTGCATCTGACCGCCTCGACCCTTGCGATGCTCGCGCCCGAAGTCGCGTTCGTCAAAATGAACCTTTATGTCATGCCGCTCGGCATCGATCACGGTATTCCTCGCCTCGGCAGTCTCGACTTTTTGGAAACGGACGAGATCAAGACACAGATGGCGCTCGACTATTCGCAGTCCGAGACAATTCGCACCGGTGCGTCGTCGAGCGTAATCATAAAGGCCAAGATACCGAGGCTTGATCTGTGCGTCATGAATCCGCCGTTCGTGCGGAGCGTATACGGAAACCTACTCTTTGGGTCGCTGCCGGACGAGCGCGGCGAGCTTCAAAAGGAGTTGTCACGTCGGACAAAGGAGCTCGGCATCAGTGCAACTGCAGGGCTGGGAGCGGCTTTTGTATCGCTGGCTGACAAGCGAATAAAACTCGGAGGTCGGATCGCTTTTGTCCTGCCTATGTCCCTCGCCACCGGTGAGGCGTGGGGCCAAACCCGCGAATTGATCGCGAGCAGGTATCACCTCGAAGTAGTGATCACTAGTCACGATGCCGCGCGGCCAAACTTTTCGGAGAACACAGACCTATCGGAGGTTCTATTTGTTGCCAGGCGACTTCGTGACAAGGAGAGAGTGGCGAGCACCCATTACATCAATCTTTGGCGTAATCCGCGCTCGATTCATGAAGCTCTTGACCTATCGGATCGAGTTATAACTCAGATGCAAATTGCCAAAATTGATGATGTTGGAATTACGACCATCCGCTCGCCGTCAGGCAAGCTTGGAGAAGTGGTCACGCTACCCGCTCCGCAGGGCGATACAAATTGGATTGGTGCGCTTTTTGCGCAAACGCAGCTCTTGCGCGCATATCGGATCCTCAAAGAGAAAAACAGTCTTTGCTTACCCGAATCCCAAACGCTCTGTCCTATCCCGCTTTGTCGCCTGAGTGAACTGGCAGAACTCGGTTACGACGCTCGCGATATTTTCGACGCTTTCGCCGTCAATAAGACGGGAGACGAATGGTCTCCATATCCTGCATTTTGGGATCACGATGCGAAGAGGGTCACGAGTATTGCGCAGACATCCAATGCTCGCTTAATCGCTCGGACAAAGCCTTTGCCCGGCCGCCAGTTGAAATCTGCGGAGGCGGTTTGGGCCAAAGCCGGGAATATATTGCTTGTTTCGCGGCTTCGGACCAACACGCAGAAAGTTTTGGCTGTAGGGTTTTCTGAAAACATTATAGGTAATACGTGGTGGTCATTATCGTGCAAAGGATTACAAATGCGACAGCGCACGGCGTTGTTGCTCTGGTTTAACAGCTCTATTTCGTTGTTATTCTATTATGGAAGCAGATCGGTAACACAAGGGGCATGGATGCAGATGAAGAAGCCAGCTTGGGCTTCTATGCCCGTGTTAGACGTGCGCGTGTTGTCCGATGAACAGTTGATCGCCATTGCCGCCGCCTACGATGAGTTAGCGTCTGAGCAATTGGAAGCGCTCGCAAATCTCGACCATGACCCGAATCGCCGCCGAATCGATGACGCCCTATCGACCGTGCTCGGCCTTCCCAGCCTCGCGCCAATTCGCGAATTGCTGGCACGGGAACCGGGCCTCACCGCGCGCGATATTTCCCCTCATCAAACTCAGCCTGCCCCTGATCCTAATGAGCCCGATGACGAGGACGCTTTGATGTAGGATGGAGGTCTACATAGCCTTTCGCCACCGCCGCCGCCAAGCCATCATCATGCCGTGCGTTTCTCGGAATCCTTGAACATTTTTCGCGGCCGAAAGGAAATTTTCTAAAAAAACAAAACCAAAACATAAACCTTGTCGCAATATTGCGCTTGCTTCAAACCCCCGCTTCGTATCTCCCCACGCCTTGCGCGTGTACATTTGCGCAGACCGTCAATC
>JBOHJU010000318.1:0-2967 GCA_050728755.1 Methylocella sp. | reverse complement strand
CATCTGCAAAATCTGGACGAAAGAGCCGGACCGCTTTAAGGTCGATCCATTCCAGCACAACGTGGGACTAAACACCTAGATACCACATTTGGCAACGGCGGCGTGACTATTACCAGCTTTGCCAGCGCCGGCTTTGTGATCCCCGACTCCATCCGATTGCAAAGCGATGGGAAGTTTCTGGTCTTAGTGCAGAGCGGAAATGTGGGCTATGAGGTGCTGCGCTACACGGCGAGTGGCGTGCTGGACACGACTTTCGGGAGCAAGGGAATAGCCGTGCTTTCGCCATCGTTCGCCACCTGCTGTGTCGGCGCCAGCTTGGATCTGCAGCCGAATGGCCAGATCGTGATCGCGGGATTGGTCAATAGCAGCAGCGGGCTTGCCTTAGGCGTGGAGCGTTTGAATACCAATGGAACCCCGGATACCTCTTTCGGGAGCAAAGGCCTAGCGACCGCGAGCCTGGGCGGTCGGCTGACCGGAGTGGGAGTAGTCGTTCTGGTGCAGCCCAACGGCTTCATCCTGGCCGGTGCCCAACTTGAACCCACTGGCCGGCGCCAGCCTTTCCAGACGATGCTCGCGCGCTTCACTTTCGATGGCGCCTTGGACACAACCTTTGGCACTCAGGGAACCGCAGTCGCCACCGGGTCTGGCGGGTGCACCGCTCTGGCCCAGCTCTCTAACGGCAACTACCTGGTTGTCGCTGCGCAAGCCGTTGCGGAATTCACGGCCGGCGGTAGTGTCGTATCCACGATCACCCCAGCAACGCTCAGCGCCAGCAACGGAAGTATCGAACCTTCCACGCCGAGCGTCTTTCAGCCGAATGGCGATTATCTTTTTGGTACCGAGCTCTTTGTCGGTGAAGAATCGCGCGGTCACAACTCCTCCGCCGAGGTGCTTCGCTTCACTGAGACCGGCGCCGCGGACGCTAGCTTCGCCAACCCGACCTTCCACTATATCGGCACCGGTGGATCTGGGATCGAGGCCATGGTACGAGGGCTTACCGTTCAGTCGAATGGGGACATTGTGGTCACGGGAAACCAGACCACATTTACTCAAAGCGGAACGACTATCGTCAACGGCTTGGCGCGGCTAACGCCGAACGGCAATCTCGACCCGGCTTTCGGCACCGGCGGAACCGTTGTCAATAGCATCCCATCCGGCACGGACGGACTCGGCGGAGCCGTGATTCAGGCCAACGGCAACATTGTTACCGTCGGAACGGCCAATAATCTTACCGAGCTGACGCTTGCGCGTTATCTCGGAAGTTAGTGTTTTGAACCGGCCGCGCGGTAGTTGGGCAAGCCGCGGCCGGCAGCCGGATCAGGTACTCGTTGCCTTGCGCGGAGGGCGGCTCGCCTGAGAACGATGGGCCGCCTTCCGTTCGGCGCGAATTGATTCTCGCCGTTCCTCTCCGGCGCGCCGCCGTCTAATTCAGCTTTCGATCCCCGGCCTGCTACGTAGGGGCGGAGAGCGCCCGATGCCGCGATGGTCTAAAACCGCGAAGCGAGAGCGCAACTCCTCCAACCGGTGAAAGACATCGTCTAGAGGCGGCGAGGTCTATGTGATTTGCGGTCGCCATCCCGGCATGACGAACGAGGCGCGAAATCGACGCCGAAGCCTCGAAGACAAATCTTAGCGCGGAACGGCGGGCGGATATCGGTGAACGGGCCTGGCGCCACGCCACGGGGTTGCATTTGCCTTATTAGGGCCACATTGCGGAAGCCAGCGGTTCCGCGCCAGCCCCGGAACACGTTGGCGGCGTATCGTTCCAGGTATCGCCCCGTGGCCGCTCCGGCCGAGCGGAATTGGTGCGATCGACGAACCGGTTCGCCAAAAAGCGCTTCCGCCGGAATCCTGCCTTTTTGTTTTCGCATTGGCGAAATACGAGGACGGTTCAGCTTGCAGAGCGTTCCGCGCGGAGCTAAGCCCGCGCCGCGGCGGTTCGACAGGAGAATACGAGATGATTCAAAAAGGTCGAATGCACGCCGTCGCCATTTGCATCTTCCTTTTTGGAATTTCCGTTCAAGCTTCCGCTGTTCCATTCTTCTTCCATATGGCGCCGGAGGCTACCCCGCTCAAAGCAGTGCCGGTTGTCGTCTTCGGCAAGAACAGCCGGCGCAGCGTGGAGGAATTCGCGGCCGAGCAGAAGCTCGACGCCGCGGAGCTTCGCGCCCGTTTTGCCGGCTCCGGCCTAATCGAATGCGGCGATGCGCATGGCGCGGGCCAGCTCACGCTCGCCAGCGACCTCGTAACGACCGCGGCCCATGTGTTTTTCGACGAAAAGGGCGCTCCGCGAGCAAAGACCTGCTTTTTTTCCATCGAGATTCGCGGCAAGGAGACGAGGGTGCCGATCGACCTCGGCTCGATCGTTGCGGGCAGCACTAATCCATACGCGGTCGCGGTGGTTCATGATTGGGCCGTCGCGCGTTTAACGCATCCAATCGAAGGGGTAACCCCCTATGGCCTTGCCACCGCGGCAGGCCCCAACATGCCGATCGAGTTCGTCGCCCGCGGGCACATCGACTGGGGCGGCGGGCGCAGGCTGTCGATCGAAAAATGTCACCTGCACGATCAATTGTCGGCCGGCGCGGAAAGGACAAGAGAGTTTTCGTTCGATTGCGACACCGGGGACGGAGCCTCCGGTGGCGCGCTTGTCACGGAAACAAACAAACCGGGGATTCGCGCGATTTTGGTCGGCTGGCGCAGCAACAAGCCGTTCCGCGCGGCGCCGTTCTCGCGATTCCACTATAATTTCGCAGTGACCATGGAAGGGGCTTTCAAGAGAGCCGTCATTGCCGCCGCCAGCAAGGTCGTCGTCGCCAAATAAAACCGCGCTCGGGGCGAGGGTCAGGACTCATTGCTTGAGATAGCAGGCGAGCGTTGCAGCGATGCAGATCGAGGAGAAGAAGGTATGGGCACATCGATCGTAGCGGGTCGCGATGCGCCGCCAATCCTTGAGCCTTGCAAACA
>JBOHJU010000317.1:0-2971 GCA_050728755.1 Methylocella sp. | reverse complement strand
AGGCAGGCAAGCGCGGCAGCGCCGGCGCCCGATGTCACGATCTTGACGCCGCCGATTGCTTTACCGGTAAATTCCATGGCGTTGAGGACCGCCGCGCCGACGATGATCGCGGTACCGTGCTGATCGTCGTGAAACACCGGAATCGACATACGTTCGCGCAGCTTACGCTCGACCTCGAAACATTGCGGCGCCTTGATATCCTCGAGATTGATGCCGCTAAACGTTGGCTCCAGCGCGGCTATGATGTCCACCAGCCGGCCGGCATCGGTCTCCGCGATTTCGATGTCGAACACATCGATCCCCGCGAATTTCTTGAAAAGAACCGCCTTGCCTTCCATCACCGGTTTGCCCGCGAGGGGACCGATGTCGCCAAGTCCCAAGACCGCGGTGCCGTTGGTCACCACCGCGACGAGATTTTGCCGCACCGTGAGTTCGGCCGCCGCGCGGGGATCGACGGCGATCGCGAGGCATGCCGCGGCGACGCCCGGCGAATAGGCAAGCGACAGGTCATGTTGCGTCCCAAGCGGCTTGGTTGCCACGATCTCCAGCTTGCCGGGGCGCGGCGAACGATGGTAGAGGAGCGCGCTCGACGCCAAATCGGGACTGATGGAATCGGCCATCGACCTGCTTTCTATTTGAACATATTATCTAAACATAGGGCACGAGATAACCGGAGCCCGCGCCAATGTCCACCATGGCGATCAAAGCGTCCGGCGAGCGTTCCCGATCTTCAAAGCATCGCGTCGGCGCTAAGACGCGCGGAGGATTGGCAACGGCCACCGCCGGATGCAAGACGAACGCAGCACAAAAAGACCAGTGATGGCCGCTGCCGCAAGCCTTGTTGAGATCGTCCGCGACGTCGCGGGCCTCAGGGCGCGGCTCGCGGAGTGGCGGCGCGCGGGCGAGACGATCGGGCTTGTGCCGACCATGGGCGCGCTGCATGCCGGACATATTTCCCTTGTCCGCGAAGCGAAAAAACACGCGCGCCGCGTGGTGATGTCGATTTTCGTCAATCCGGCGCAATTCGCGCCTTCGGAGGATTTCGGCGCCTATCCGCGCCCGTTCGAGGCGGATGCGGCTTTATTCGAAGCGGCGGAAGGCGATTTGCTGTTCGCGCCAAGCATCGAGGCCATGTACGGCGAGGGTTTTGCCACCACCATCGCCTTGGCGGGGCCCGCGGCCGTGGGCCTCGAGGATCGTTTCCGGCCGGCGCATTTTGCCGGCGTCGCAACCATCGTGACAAAACTCCTCAACCAGTGCCGTCCGGATGTCGCGATCTTTGGCGAAAAAGACTATCAGCAGCTCAAAGTCATGAATCGGATGGCGCGCGATCTCGATTTCGAGGCCGAAATTCTGGGCGTGCCCACGGTGCGCGAGGCGGATGGCCTCGCGTTGTCATCGCGCAATGTCTTTTTGCCGGCAAAAGCGCGCGCCGCCGCACCGTGCCTTTATGCGGCGCTTCGCCGCTGCGCGGGTGACATCAATGGGGGAGTTGCCATCGAAACCGCCCTCGATACCGCCCGGACCACTCTCGCGGCGGCTGGTTTCGTCACGGATTATTGCGAAGCGCGTCATGCCGAAACCTTGGTGCCGGTCAGCTCGCGCGACGAAGGGCCGATCCGGCTGCTCGCCGCGGCAAAACTCGGCAAAACGCGGCTCATCGACAATATCGCGGTGTGACGCGTGGATGCTTGCATGGCGAAGGAAACAAAGTGTTTAAAATCCGGACGCCCTGAGGAAATCGCTATGTTCAGACCTGCGGCTGAAATCCTGAAGCCAGACCCGAGATATGAGAACATCGTCCATCACAATCAAGCTACAGGCCAGTTGCGTGCTGCCACCGTGGCGGACTGGCACGCTCTTATCGCCGAGAAAGAGCTCACCCCGCAGGTTCCGGAGCGGATTCGGAACGAATTCGACAAAGCTCGAAATGCCTTCCTTTATTCCTGGTTCTCCTATGAACTTGCCTCGCTCGCGGAGCAGCAAAGCTATGCTACCCTTGAGATGGCAATTCGAATAAGGCTAAAGGAGCGTGATCCTGGTTCCAGTCCACTACGGGGACTAAAGAAGCTTCTTCATGCTGCCCAAAAGAGCGGGCTACTAAACGGCATCGATCACACCCTCATTGACCTTCTGTCGATGCAGCGCAACGAGATCGCTCATGGGAGTAGCTACCTTTTCCCGCAGGCATCTTTAGATATGATCAAGTACTGTGCCGAATTGCTCAATGCACTGTATGCGGCACCAGGAGCTAATCGCAGTGACCCGTAGGCTTCGAAAACCTTTGATTGCAACGCGTTGCGATCTAAAGCGGTAAGCGTGGGCTTTCCACCAACTTCGACGGCTGACGACGGGTGATGGCAGGCCCGCTATCAAACAACCCCCTTTGATCGCCCCAGCAATCCCATCCCGGTTTCGTCTCGCGCGCGAACAGTTCCAGATAAGGACCGTCAACAAGCGCCTCGATCCGTTCGCGAACGCAATCCGGCTTGCGGCTATGCTGCCGCCGTTTTTCGACCACTAGGCGGCGGACGTTCTTCGCTTTGCGTGGCGGCTTGCCACGCGTGGCCATCAAGCATTGTTCCGGATTGGCTCTTGTCCAATAGCCGAGGCCGGTAAAATAGTCGGCGTCATGTTTCGGCGCTGAATTCAGCTTGACCCAATAAAAGCCGACCGTCTTGTATTCAAAACCCCACGCACGAATGAGATCGAGCGCGCGCGGCAACAGTGGATCAATGGCCCAAAGGAACAGAACGCAGTCATCGGCGGCAAGATCGGCGACCGGCAATGCCGCCAGTGCGGCGGGGTCAAGGCAGTCATAGTGCGAGATCGCGTTGCGCCCCGTACCTTTGGCACTCCAGTTGCGGAATGACCAAGGTGGGTCGGCATAGATCACGCCATACTTACGTAGCTTCGAGAAGCGCGTGCAGCTTGGCTCGAAAATATTCATTGGCTTCCTCGATCTTGGCTA
>JBOHJU010000316.1:0-2979 GCA_050728755.1 Methylocella sp. | reverse complement strand
CGCCGAGGGAGCCCGGACCACACCCTCCATCGTCGCATTCACGGACGACGGCGAGCGTCTCGTCGGCCAGCCGGCCAAGCGTCAGGGCGTCACCAACCCCGAACGGACGTTTTTCGCGATCAAGCGGCTTATCGGGCGGACTTTCGACGACCCTATGACCAAGAAAGACATGGGCCTCGTCCCTTATAAGATTATTCGCGCCTCCAACGGCGATGCCTGGGTCGCGGCGGATGGCAAGCAATATTCCCCCTCGCAGATTTCCGCCTTTATTTTGCAAAAGATGAAGGAGACCGCCGAAGCCTATCTTGGCCAGGAGGTGCGCCAGGCGGTGATTACCGTTCCAGCCTATTTCAACGATGCCCAGCGGCAGGCGACCAAGGACGCAGGCAAGATCGCGGGCCTCGAAGTCCTCCGCATCATCAACGAGCCGACTGCGGCGGCGCTCGCCTATGGCCTCGACAAGAAGGGCTCGGGGGTCATCGCGGTCTACGATCTCGGCGGCGGCACATTCGACATCTCCATCCTCGAAATCGGCGATGGCGTATTCGAGGTGAAATCGACCAACGGCGACACCTTCCTCGGCGGCGAGGATTTCGATGTCCGCCTTGTCGAGTACCTTGCCGATGAGTTCAGGAAGGACAATGGGATCGACCTGAGAAAGGACAAGCTCGCGCTTCAGCGCCTTAAGGAAGCGGCCGAAAAAGCCAAGATGGAATTGTCGTCGGCGACCCAAACCGAGATCAACTTGCCCTATATCACCGCCGACGCCGCGGGGCCGAAACATCTCACTTTAAAACTCACAAGGGCGAAGTTCGAGGCGCTTGTCGACGATCTGATCCAAAAAACTGTCGAACCTTGCCGCAAGGCCTTGAAGGATGCGGGCCTTTCCGCCGGCGAGATCAATGAAGTCGTTCTCGTCGGCGGCATGACCCGGATGCCGAAGGTGCAAGACGTGGTCAAAGGCTTCTTCGGTAAGGAGCCGCATAAAGGGGTCAATCCCGACGAAGTCGTCGCGATCGGCGCGGCGGTTCAGGCCGGCGTCCTCCAGGGCGATGTGAAGGACGTGCTTTTGCTCGATGTGACGCCGTTGTCTCTCGGCATCGAGACCCTCGGCGGCGTGTTCACGCGGCTGATCGAACGCAACACGACAATACCGACCAAAAAGAGCCAGGTATTTTCGACCGCAGAAGACAATCAGACGGCGGTTACGATCCGCGTCTTCCAGGGCGAACGCGAGATGGCGGCGGACAATAAGCTGCTTGGCCAGTTCGATCTCGTCGGGATCCCGGGCGCGCCGCGCGGCGTCCCGCAGATCGACGTCACTTTCGATATCGACGCCAATGGCATTGTCAACGTATCGGCGAAGGACAAGGCAACCAACAAGGAGCAGCAGATCCGGATTCAGGCCTCCGGCGGCCTCAGCGAAGGCGATATCGACAGAATGGTGAAGGACGCCGAGTCGCACGCTGCCGAAGATAAGAGGCGCCGTGAACTCGTCGATGCCAAGAATCATGGCGAGGCGATGATTCATACCGCCCAGAAATCCTTGGCGGAATTTGGGGCCAAGGTTGCCGAATCCGATAAGAGTGCGATCGAGGCCGCGATTGGCGCCTTGAAGTCGGCGCTTGAAGGCGAGGACACCGAAGCGATCAAGGCCAGGACGAATGACCTTGTGCAAGCGTCCATGAAGCTCGGCGAAGCGATGTATAAGGCGCAAGGCGCGGGGCCGGGCGCGGACGGCGCGCATACCGAGACAAAGGACGACGTCATCGATGCAGACTTCAAGGAAGTCGGCCCCGACGACAAGAAGAAATCGGCGTAAACGAGCAAGGTGGTCCGCGCGAACTGCAACGGAGGGTTTCGATTTGGCTCGATGCGGACCACCCTCCTAGCCGTTTATTTTCCCGGGGGTGTCTCTAGCGCGATCCAATTTCACTTTCGCGGATCATGCTCTAGAGCGTGCCCCGATCAACGGAATCATTTGATCGATAAGGACGCAGCTCAAAATCAAAGTGTTGGAGCATGTCAGAATCGAAAAAGTCGAGCAACTTTTTCGGGACATGCTCTGGCGTGCGCCGGGCATCTTTCCTTTGGCGCGGGAGGTAATTTTGGCGGTGCTTCGACTTTGCCGCCCGTCCCATTGAGGGAGCGGAAATTTGCGTAAAGGGGCAGGTGCTGGCGTCGAGATGCGGTTGAGATGGCACCGGCTGAGGTAAATTTTGGCTGGGGGCAGGCGGCGCCGGTATACGAAGCCGAGAAGCTCAAGCGGGCGTACTGATTGGAACGCGAAGCGCGATGAAGAGACGGGACTATTACGACATTCTTGGCGTTTCCAAAAGCTGCACGGACGTCGAGATGAAATCTGCATTCCGCAAGGCCGCGATGCAATGTCATCCCGACCGCAACCCCGGCAATAAGGAAGCCGAAATTCAATTCAAGGAACTGAACGAAGCCTATCAGTCCTTGTCCGATCCGCAGAAACGGGCGGCATACGATCGCTATGGTCATGCCGCATTCGAACATGGCGGTTTCGGAACCGGAGGCGATGGTTTCGCGGCGTCGATGGCGGATATTTTCGACGACCTTTTCGGCGACGTGATGGGCGGCCGGCGCGGCGGCGGACGCATGGGCCCCGCGCGCGGGTCGGATCTCCGCTACAACTTGGAAATTTCGCTCGAACAAGCGTTTCACGGCAACACCGCACCGATTAGCCTGCCAGCCTCGGTCGCCTGCGAGGCTTGCGCGGGATCGGGTGCCAAGGCTGGCGCCAAACCGCGGCTTTGTTCCACCTGCGGCGGGCACGGTCGCGTGCGTGCGCAGCAAGGCTTCTTCGCAATCGAACGGACCTGTCCGCATTGCCATGGGGGCGGCGAAATCATCGACTATCCATGCCAGGCCTGCGGCGGCTCGGGCCGGGTCACCCGCGAGCGCCGTCTTTCCGTCAATATTCCGCCTGGCGTCGAGGACGGGACGCGGATC
>JBOHJU010000315.1:0-2984 GCA_050728755.1 Methylocella sp. | reverse complement strand
GATCAAGGCGCCGTTGAAGACGACCGCATTGGACTTACCGCCGAGTAGAATGACGGCGATGGCGGCGGCGAGGAGACCGGCGGCGATCTCGGTTACCGGCCTGTCCGATTCCCTGCCGCGAATAGCTCCGAAAAGCACGAGCACGAGAACGCCCGCCGCCAGAATGAGTTCCGGCAAGCAATGCGCGAGGGCCAGGGAGAGCGATGCCATTCTATTCTGCCTTTGGTGGCAAGAGCGCGGCCGTCCTGGCCTCGCCGAGGGCGATATCATAGCCTTTGATGAGGGTACTTATCGACGCCGCCGAGGCCTTCAAAACCGGGGCCGGGTAAACGCCAAAGAAGATCGTCAGAGCGACAAGCGGCGCGAACACGGCTGCCTCGCGCCACGAGAGATCGAGGATCGCCGCGAGGCTTGGCTTAGCAAGGATGTCGAAAATGATGCGGCGATAGAGATAGAGCGCGTAGGCGGCCGACCAGATGACGCCGGTTGTCGCCAGAAGCGCGACCCAGCTGTTGATGGTGAAGGTGCCAAGCAATGTCAGGAACTCGCCGATGAAGCCCGAAGTGCCGGGCAGGCCGAGATTGGCAAGCGTGAAGATCATGAAAACCACCGCATAGACCGGCATGCGAAAGACAAGTCCGCCATAGGCCGCAATTTCGTAGGTATGCAGGCGGTCGTAGAGGACCCCCGCGCAAAGAAAGAGGGCGGCCGAGACAAGGCCATGCGAGACCATCTGAAAGACGGCGCCTTGAATGCCTTGCGGGGTCACGCTGAAGAGGCCCATCGTCACGAAGCCCATATGCGCTACGGAGGTATAGGCGATGAGCTTCTTCATGTTCTCCTGCGCCAAGGCAACGAGCGAGGTATAGATAATTGCGATGACCGACAATGCGAAGACGAGCGGCGCGAAATAGGCGGAAGCCTCGGGGAACATCGGCAAAGAAAAGCGGATAAACCCATAGCCACCGAACTTGAGGAGGACACCGGCAAGTATCACGGAACCCGCTGTTGGGGCTTCAACATGCGCGTCGGGCAGCCAGGTGTGGACCGGCCACATCGGTGTCTTGACGGCAAGCGAGGCAAGGAACGCGAGCCACAGCCATTTCTGCATGGACGACGGGAAGTGTGTATGCAGCAAGACGGCGATGTCGGTTGTCCCCGCCACGCCATACATCGCCATGATCGCAAGCAGCATCAGCAGCGATCCGGTGAGCGTATAAAGAAAGAACTTGAAACTCGCATAGACCCGTCTCGCGTGGCCCCAGATGCCAATAATGAGAAACATCGGAATGAGGCCGCCCTCGAAGAAAAGATAGAAGAGCACGAGATCGCGGGCACAGAAAACCCCAATCATCAAGGTTTCGAGAACAAGGAAGGTGATCATATATTCCTTGACGCGATTTTGAATCGAGTCCCAAGAGGCGAGAATGCAGATCGGCATCAAGAAAGTGGTTAGCAGGACGAACGGAATGGATATTCCGTCAACGCCCATCCGGTAGACAAGGCCTTGGCCGAACCAACCTTTTTCCTCGACAAACTGATAAGCGGAGGAAGACGGATCAAACCTCGCGTAGATATAAAGGGACAAGAGAAAGATGATGAGAGTCGTCCCGAGCGCGGCGCGGCGGGCGTTTTCCAATGTGGCTTCGTCGGTGCCGCGCAGGGCGAGGATAAAGCCCGCGCCGGCCAGCGGCAACCAGACGAGGCAGGACAAAATTCCGAAGCCAAACATCAGCGGACTCCCGAGGCCACATACCAGGTGATGCCGACAGCAAGCCCGATGAGCATGGCAAAAGCGTAATGGTAGATATAGCCGCTCTGCAGCTTGACGATGCGCCGGGTCACATCGACGACGCGGGCGGCGACGCCATCAGGTCCAAGCCGGTCGATGATGGCGCCGTCGCCGCCCTTCCAGAATAGCCGGCCAAGAGCAAAGGCCGGGCGCACGAAAATCACGTCGTAGAGCTCGTCGAAATACCATTTGTTGAGAAGAAGCTCATAAAGCGGCCGGGCAATTCGCGCCAGGCGCGGGGGAATCGACGGCGCCAAAACGTAGAACAATACCGCGACCAAAGAGCCGAAGGCCATTATAAGGACAGGGAGCTCCCTCGCATACCACGGGATGTCTTCCCGGGCTTCGAGGATGTGATTATTGGGTCCGAGATACATGGCCCCTTTCCAAAATCCTTCCCAGCCATTGCCGATGAAGTCATGCGAAAAGACGACGCCCGCGAACAAGGCGCCGAGCGCCAAAACACCCAAGGGAATGAGCATCGTGAGGGGCGATTCATGCGGATCGAGCGCATGTCCCGCGTGGCCAAGCGCGGCGTGATCGTGCCCGGCCGCATGTCCGGCCGCCTCCCAGCGCGGGGCGCCGAAAAACGTCAAAAAGACGACCCGCCACGAATAGAAGGCGGTAAGCCCGGCCGCGGCCGCCGTGAGCACATAACCATAGAAGGCGCCCGCGCGGTGCGACGCAAAGGCGGCCTCGATGATCGCGTCTTTGGAATAGTACCCGGCGGTGAGGGGAAAACCCATGAGCGACAAGAAGCCGATCGTCATCGTGGCCAAGGTGAAGGGAAGCTTCCGCCAGAGCCCGCCCATGTTGCGCATGTCCTGCTCGTGATGCATCGCAATGATGACCGACCCGGCGCACAGGAATAATAGCCCCTTGAAGAAGGCGTGCGTGAACAGATGGAAGATGCCGAGCGAATAGCCGCCGACGCCGAGGCCGGTGAACATGTAGCCTAGCTGCGAGCAGGTCGAATAGGCGATGACTTTCTTGATGTCGGGTTGAACGAGGGCGATGGTTGCCGCGAAGAATGCGGTCGTCGCGCCAATGATGGTGACGAACGAGAGCGCCGCCGGCGCTTGTTCGAAAAGCGGCGAGAGCCGCGCGACCATGAAGACGCCCGCGGTCACCATCGTCGCCGCGTGGATAAGCGCCGAGACCGGAGTCGGACCCTCCATCGCGTCGGGCAGCC
>JBOHJU010000314.1:0-2994 GCA_050728755.1 Methylocella sp. | reverse complement strand
TCCGAGAGCCAAGTGTTTATGGATGCCTTGAATAGGTATTTTGGGGGCGAATTGGATCACTTGACGCTTGAGCGACTGTGAATGCTGGCGCGCCGCGACGGCGTGGATGCTCTGTTGGCCTCCTGCTATTGCCGCTCGCGAAAATCGCGCGGCAAAATGGCGGCCGTTCAACTGCTTTTCCGGCGATCTCCATTCGCACGCGGCACTGCGCGATTAGCCCTGAATGGCGTTCAACAGCGCCAGTGCATCCTCCGAATCCCATTGCGCAGGCCCGGCCATGGTGCCGATTTCGCAGCCATCCTTGCCGACGAGAATCGTCGCCGGCAGCCCCAAAACCTTGCCCGCCTGCTTCAAGGTCTGAAAAATCGCCTCCGTGTTGTCGGTGTAAAGCTTGAGATTCTTGATGCCGGTTTCGCGCAAGAAAGCCTGCGTCCGGTCGGGCCGCGCGGTATCGATATTCACCGCCACCACCGTGAAATCCTTGGACCCACGCATTCCCTGCAAACGGTCGAGCGCGGGCATTTCCTGGCGGCACGGCACGCACCATGACGCCCAAAGGTTGAGGAGGACCGTGCGCCCCTTGAAATCGGCCAGACTCGCTTTCGTCCCTTCCGGCGTGGCGAAACTGAGTTCCGGAAGCGGCTTGGGGTGAGTTGCAAGGGTCAGGGCCGCGATCTCGCCATGCACCAGCGGTTTTAGCCGCGCCGCAGTCGAGGCCGCGCCGGGACAGGCCAGGTTTTCGGCTACTTCCTTGCTGCCCGGCGCCTCGATCCCGTATAGGACAAAAGCCAGCACCCCACAGGCCAAGGCCGCCGCGGCGAACGCGACCGCACGCGAAACGCGCGGCGCGTGCTCTTTTTTGGAATCATTTTGGCTCATATGGGCATCGGTTTTTTGCAGAGCGCGAGAAGATGACCAACAAAATGTGGGGCGGCAGGTTCGCGCGCGGCCCCGGCGCCATCATGGAAGAAATCAACGCCTCGATCGGTTTCGACTTCCGGCTCGCCCTCCAAGATATCGCGGGTTCCAAGGCTCATGCCGCCATGCTAGCGCACACGGGCATATTGGAGCGCGCGGACGCGGAAGCGATCTCTAATGGCTTAGACGAAATCGCCCGCGAAATCGAGGCTGGATCGTTCAATTTTTCGCGCGCGCTCGAAGATATTCATATGAACATCGAGGCAAGGCTTACGGAGTTGATCGGACCCGCGGCCGGGCGGCTGCACACCGCGCGCTCGCGCAACGATCAAGTCGCGCTCGATTTCCGCCTCTGGGTTCGCGGCACCATCGACACGCTCGATCAACAGTTGCGCGGCCTGCAATGGGCGCTTGCCGAAAAAGCGCTCGCCCATGCGGCAAGCGTGATGCCGGGGTTTACCCATCTGCAACCGGCGCAGCCTGTTACCTTCGGTCATCATCTTTTGGCCTATGTGGAGATGTTTGCGCGGGACCGCTCAAGGTTCGCCGATGCTCGCTCGCGCCTCAACGAATCGCCGCTTGGGGCCGCGGCGCTGGCTGGAACCTCGTTTCCAATCGACCGAATGATGACCGCGAAAGCGCTCGGGTTCGACCGGCCGGCGGCGAATTCGCTCGACGGCGTGGCCGATCGCGATTTCGTATTGGAGACATTGAGCGTCGCCGCGATCTGCGCCATTCATCTCTCCCGCCTTGCCGAAGAGATCGTGCTCTGGGCAACGCCGCAATTCGGCTTCGTGTCCTTGTCGGACAAATTTTCGACCGGGTCGTCAATCATGCCGCAAAAGCGCAATCCTGACGCGGCGGAACTCGTAAGGGCCAAGGCCGGCCGCATCATCGGCGCGCTCAACGCCCTCCTCATCGTCATGAAGGGCCTGCCGCTCGCCTATTCGAAGGATTTGCAGGAAGACAAGGAAGGCACTTTCGATGCCCTGCAATCGCTTTCGCTGTGCCTAGCCGCCATGACCGGGATGGTTGGCGATCTTACGCCCGATTTAGAGCGCATGAAGGCCGCCGCGGGTTTTGGCTATGCCACCGCGACCGATCTCGCCGATTGGCTGGTGCAGACCCTGAAACTTCCGTTTCGCGAGGCGCATCACATCGCCGGGCGCCTCGTTGCCGTCGCCGCCGAACAGAAAAAGGGCCTCGAAAATCTGTCTCTCGCCGAAATGCGGGCGGTCGAGCCGCGAATCAGCGAGGCAGTTTTCGCGGTGCTCGGCGTCGAGAACTCGGTGCGCAGCCGGACCAGTTTTGGCGGCACCGCGCCCAAGAATGTCCGGGCGCAGGCCCGGCTGTGGCTGAAGCGGCTCAAAAAATAGGTGCGGGCCGACACGCTTTTAGCGTTTCCACCGTCGTGGAGCGTGCCAATCGTGGCGGCCACAATACGATAAACAAGGAGAAAATTAAAATGCCTGATGAACTTGCCCCGTTTCGACCTCCAATCGATCCTATCACTGAACTCAAAGAAAACGTCGCAAAAATTAAGCAGGAGGTGGACGACGCCTTAAAAATTGCCTCGAACCAGCGAGATAGACAATGGTTTAGGAGTCCAAGCATTTTAATCTCCCTTTTAGCTCTGTTATTCTCGTTTGGAACTACGGCAGTATCTTTCATTCGCACAAACAAACAGGACGTCCATGACGCGCGATCGGAGCTACGTAACCTCATCCAACGCCTTGACCAGATTCCACGAGAGAATGTGGAGTATCAAACAAAATATGCTAATGATCCGTTAGTACAGAATCAGGTTTCTGCGTTACTGAATTCGGAAAATGCTATGGTTACAAAGGACGCCGCCGATGTAATTGACCGTATTCCAAACAACGTCAGTGCGACAGAATATCTCGCCGTCGCGCGAGCGCTTTCAAATTCTGCGCTAACGGATAGGGCATTGAAGTTTGCTAAGCGAGGCCTTGACGTTTCCAGTGACGTGAATGACGAAGTAGATCTGGATAGATTTTATGCCGGTTTACTTTTCAGTGTTGGTAATGCTGAACAAGGAAGAACACAGTACAAAAG
>JBOHJU010000313.1:0-3004 GCA_050728755.1 Methylocella sp. | reverse complement strand
ATAATACGCTGACCCGCCAAAAAGAAACTTTCGCGCCGATCGATCCCGCAAATGTGCGGCTCTACGCCTGCGGCCCGACGGTTTACGATCATTTGCACATCGGCAACGGGCGCATGCTGATCGTCTTCGACGTGCTCTTCCGTCTGCTGCGCCATGAGTATGGCGCGGATCATGTCAAATACGTCCGCAACATCACCGACGTCGACGACAAGATCAACGCGCGGGCCGCCGAACGCGGGGTGGACATCCGCGTGCTGACAGACGAAATGACGAAGGTGTTTCACGAAGACGCGAAAGCGCTTGGCTGCTTGCCGCCGACGGTCGAGCCCCGCGCGACGGACCATATCCCGGAGATGGTTGCGATGATCGAGACGCTCGTCGCCAAGGGCCACGCCTATGTGGCGGAAGGCCATGTGCTGTTCGATGTGCCCTCGATGCCGGCCTACGGAAAGCTCTCGAAGCGCCCGCTCGACGAAATGGTCGCCGGCGCGCGGGTCGAGGTCGCGCCCTATAAGCGCTCGCCGATGGATTTTGTCTTATGGAAGCCTTCGAGCTCCGGCGAGCCCGGCTGGGAGGGCCCTTGGGGGCGCGGCCGGCCCGGCTGGCACATCGAGTGCTCGGCGATGAGCTGGAAACATCTCGGCGAGGTGTTCGACATTCATGGCGGCGGCATCGACCTCGTGTTTCCGCATCATGAGAATGAACTCGCGCAAAGCTGCTCGGCTTTTGGGCATGAAGTGATGGCCAATTTTTGGATGCACAACGGTCATCTCCAGGTCGAAGGCGAAAAAATGGCAAAGAGCCTGGGGAATTTCGTGACGATCCACGAGCTGTTGCACACCGACAAATTTGGCGGCCGCTCCTGGCCGGGCGAAGTGCTGCGGCTTGCGATTTTAAAGACGCATTACCGCCAGCCGCTCGATTTTACGGTTCGAGCGCTGGAGGAGGCATACGCGACATGCGCCGAATGGTTTCGTGCAACTTACGGTGTCGGTAGTGGTGGCGACATTCCAGAACCGGTCCTTGAGCAGTTGTCAGACGATCTCAATACTCCGGCAGCTCTAGCCGCTATCCACGAACTGCACGCGCGTGCCAATAACGCCGAAGCTGCTTTGCAGTTGAACGCGTGTCTTGACCTATTGGGGATTCAACATTCGACTGAACATTATGAGCTGTCACTGCTAACCCTGCCAGCTCATATCCTAGCAGCCCGTGCTGCATGGTCGGCTCAGGAGGAATCGGCCCGAAGCTTTAGAAAGGCAGCTCGCCTGCTTTTAAATCAAGCTAGCGTTGATGCTGTTGATACTAGCTCTCACGAGCAAGGAAGTACGCTGGCCGCAGCCGGCGTAGCTGACAACACTATTGAACGCATTCGCAGAGATTACCTGCAAAAACGCGGGTTGACTGAGAGTGAACTCAGTAAGTGCATTGCTGCCCGCAACGCCGCGCGCAAAAATAAAAATTGGGCGGAGGCCGACCGTATCCGCGATGAGCTTGCCCGCCAGGGCATTGTGGTGAAAGACAATAAAGACGGCACCACCTCATGGGAGCCGAAGCGATGAACGGGACAATGGACCTCGAAGATCTTCTCAAACTGCCGAGCGATGAAGAGGTAGGGCAAGTTCTCTTGCGTTTCGCGAAGGATGTACGTGAACATTATGGTTCAGACTTGGCCGGTCTCTATTTGTACGGAAGCCGTGCGCGCGCCGGGCATCATCTTGAAAGCGACGCCGATCTCGTGGTCGTCCTTTCGAAGGATTTCGATTTTTGGTGGGAGGTATGCGTTCTTTCCGATTTGTCTTACGACTATCTGGCCGATCAAGGTGTTTGTATTGATGCGACACCCGTGGCTTTATCGGAATGGAACGATCCGTCATCGCATGCGAACCCCTCCTTGGTCCGCGCAATCCGGAGGGATTGCAAGGCCATCTGAACAAAAGCGGGTTACGATGCGCAACCGATTAGCCGCGATCAGGCAGCGGCCGTTATCGGGACGATGCTAGATTTTGTCGCCTTTGCGGAAAAGCTGTTGTCCAAATGACCCGCGAACGACTGACACTGTTCGACACGACCTTGCGCGACGGCGCGCAAATGGCGGGCGTCGATTTCTCGCTCGCCGACAAGCGCCATATCGCGGCGCTGCTCGACGGTCTCGGCGTCGATTATGTCGAAGGGGGCTATCCCGGCGCCAATCCGCTCGATACGGAATTTTTCGCGCAAAGGCCCAAGTTGAAAATCGCGCGTTTCGCTGCTTTTGGCATGACCAAAAGGGCGGGCCGCTCCGCCGCCAACGATCCAGGCGTGGCAAGCCTGCTAAGAGCAGACGCCGATGTCGTCACGTTCGTGGCCAAGGCCTGGGATTTTCATGTTCACGTGGTGCTCGGCTGCACGCTGCAAGAGAATCTCGAAAACATCCGCCAGTCGATCGCGGCGGCGATTGCGAAAGGCCGCGAGGCGATCCTCGACTGCGAGCATTTTTTCGACGGCTTTAAAGCCAACCGCGGCTATGCGCTCTCTTGTGCGAAGACCGCTCATGCGGCAGGGGCCCGATGGATCGTTCTCTGCGACACCAATGGCGGAACGCTCCCGCATGAGATCGCCGAGATTGTCGAGGAAGTTGCCGCGCATGTGCCGGGCTCGCACATTGGCATTCACGCGCACGACGACACCGGCAACGCGGTCGCCAATTCGCTTGCCGCCGTTCGCGCCGGGGCGCGGCATGTTCAAGGCGCGCTGAACGGGCTTGGCGAGCGATGCGGCAACGCCAATCTTGTCTCGCTGATCCCGACGCTTCTATTAAAGCGCGATTTCGCGGAAAAATTCGAAATCGGCGTGACGGAGGAAAAGCTCGCGACCCTCACCAAGGTCAGTCATACCCTCGACGAGTTGCTCAATCGCGCGCCGAACCGGCACGCGCCTTATGTCGGCGCCTCGGCTTTCGCGACCAAGGCCGGCATTCATGCCTCGGCGGTGATGAAGGAGCCAAAAACCTACGAGCATATCG
>JBOHJU010000312.1:0-3020 GCA_050728755.1 Methylocella sp. | reverse complement strand
GGGTTCCAGAGCGGAATCTCGCCATGATGCAAGGCATCGCCAAGGAAACGGAACATCGCGTAAAAATGGTTTTTCGAATCCCACGGCACGACCGTTCCGCTAAAGAGCCAAGCGGCCTGCGCGAGCGCGCAAAAAATGACGAGGCTTAAAACCGCAAGCCGGAGGGCGCTCCTTGTCCAAGCTTGAGCCGAATGCCCATTCTCTGCTTCAAGTGGACTAAAGCCCTGATGTGCGAGACTGGTGCCGGGTGCCGCGGTAGCTCCGGCATTGTCGGAAAGCGACATGGAGAAATCCGATGCTGGCTGTCAATGGGGCTAGACTTGTTAAGCTCGAAATCCATTCCGATATAACCAGCCAGCACACAGGAGGAAAAGCGCGGCCGGGCAGATTCCGATCGGTTCGCAAATTGACGTTTTCGTGGTAAATGGCGCCGCTTCTATCGAGCATTCACCAAGCGTACTCCAGCGCCTTCAAGAACGCCAATGCTAGAATCATGTGCCCCGCCAAGTTCGGATGCACCCGGTCGGACGCCAGCGCCACGGGATGGACGTCCGTCAAGACACACTCGAACGCCGCCTGAGTATCCACCAAGATGGCCTGGTATTGCCCGGCCAACTGGCGCACCACCTCCCCATACCGGTCCATCATCGCCCGCATGGGCTCCGCCCGGTTGGGTTCGATGAAGTAGGGCGTCATGAGCACCAATCCCTTGAGTTGCGGTCGCGTCGTGCGGACCAGTTGCTCTAAAATGGAAGCATACTCGTTAAGAGGGACGTGCCACTCGGTTTGCAGGGGAGCATCGAACTGACGCCAAACATCGTTGATGCCGATCATGATGGAGAGCCAATCTGGCTTTAAGTCCAGGACATCGGATTGCCAGCGGGTGGCCAAATCACGCACGGTGTTGCCGGAGATGCCCGTGTTGCGGATGCGGATGTGCTGCTTGGGGCAGGTAGCACCCAGCAAGGCGTGAACGAGGGAGACGTAGCCATTGCCGAGGTCCCAGTTGACGCCTTCGGCGACCGGCCGAGCGCGGCCGCAGTCGGTGATTGAATCACCGGTCATGAGCAGTGTGCTGTCCGAATGAATCTTCATGGCATCTTGTATGGAATGGCATCTCCGCCTGGATACATTCTTAACAAGGCGGCACGGATTTGCCCGGTTTTTCGCTCGGTAACGAGCGAGACCAGGAAGGCGGACAAAAAACAAATGGCGATTGTGACCCCAAATTCCATAAAGGGCGCCGGGCCCGGCGGAATGTCAGACGGAAACCCAATTTTTCGAAATAGGGTGACGAAGAGAAACACAAGCGGCAAGTGGATCGCGTAAAGCGTGTAGGAGACCCCGGCCGCTCAGCCGAAGAAACGCGGCGCAAGGGGAAATGCGACCATGGGGCGGCAAGCGATTGCGATGGCGGCGCCGGCGGCAATGATCATGTCGGTCTTCATCTCGCTTGCGGCATCGATGTGCCGTAAGGCCATCCCTGCGATAATCAGGAAAGCGCCGCCAAGTCCCACCGGGAGCGGGACGAGCCGCGCACGCAGAATGCGGTAGGAGCCTGCGCCGAGGAACCAAGCGCTGAACCAAAACACCGCCTCAATGGGATAGTGGGAGATCGTCGCCGCGATCGCGCAGACAAGCGCAATAGCTAGTAGCTGAAGATAAGGAGACGCCTCCCACACGATCAGTTGGATGATCGCGGGGGCGAATAGATAAAGTGCCCATTCATAACCGAGCGACCATAGGGCAGAATTTTGCTCCCAAGCGGCGCAACTGAAGCCCTGCAATCCGGAGAGAAAGCAAATCGCCTGAGAAACGCCGCCGAAATCCAATTGCTGGTGGCCGGCCAGCGGGCCGCCCACGGGATCGCCAATCAGAAATAATCCAAACAAAAATACGGCCTCGGTGATCACCAGGGCCGGGATGTAGACGATAAAGATGCGGACGAACCTCGCAATGAGGTAACGCATGAGATCAAAACTTCCTCGCTGCATGGAATCGGTGAGGCTTCCCCCTATCAGGAAACCGCTCAGTACAAAAAAAATGACAACGGCCTGGTGCCCCAAACCGGTGATGAAATAAAACAGCTTCAGGAAACCGCCCTGTTGGTCGGCCCTCTCAATATAGAGAAAATACGAAGCACGGCTATGCGCGAACAAGACAAGGAGCGCGGCTGTCGCGCGCAGAAAATCAAGGAACGGCCAATGATTTGGCGCTTTGGCGGCCTTTTCGATCATCCCCCGTCCTGCGATTTGGCGCGCCCAGGTCATCCGCGCGGAGAGGCAGCCCAGCGCTAGGCCGAAAGCGGCTTGCCTACCGAAGCCGTCCGCAATCTGTCGCGCCATTCCGCCGCCCATGCGATGGAACCCAGAAGAAGAACGCCCAAGATAACGATGAATGCATCGGATGCAACCCGGCCGCCGTAAACGAAGCGGAAGATTTGCCCGCTCAGGCTGAGAAGAGACAAGGCGCAGAAGACGTTCAGCGAATTGCGCCCGAGAAGGCATAAATAGCCTGAAGGAAGCGGTAGCCAGCGGCCGATGATGTTAAAGCTGCCGGCGAAAATCGCCGTCAAGGCCAGACTATGAATGAGCCGCGGCGGCGATAGAAACGTCTTGTTGAACATAAAAAAGAGCTTCGGCTCGGGGAGATTGACCGGATCGGGATCAAAGCCCGTCATGCCCTCGACGACTCCGAGCAGCACGACCGGCAGAGCGAGCCAGCGCAGAACGGTCCTGTGACGCCGCGCGAAACCGCCAATCCCATCTTCGCCCGCGAGCAGGAATCCAAGCACATAGATGAGCTGCCAGGCAAGCGGATCAAGGAACCAGGTGCCCTCGACCGGCCAGGTCGACAAGTTCACGCCGAACACCAGAGCGGCGGCATAGATCGCGAGCGAGGCGAGCAACAAAAGCGGCGGCGCATGCCGATGGAGCAGCGCGACCGCCGGAGCGATGAAAATTAACACGACATAGAGGGGAAGAATGTTGAAATAGCCGAGCTGATGGGTGAGCAAGACG
>JBOHJU010000311.1:0-3023 GCA_050728755.1 Methylocella sp. | reverse complement strand
CCGGTGATGCCGCGCGCCATCGGCGAAAGGAGAAAGGCGGCGCTCTCGCCGACCTCCTCGATCGTCACCGTGCGCCGCAACGGGGAATTATATTCGTTCCACTTGAGAATATAGCGGAAATCGCCAATGCCGGAGGACGCCAAAGTCTTGATTGGCCCGGCCGAGATGGCATTGACCCTAATATTGCGTTCACCGAGATCGGCAGCAAGATACCGCACGCTCGATTCGAGTGCCGCCTTGGCGAGCCCCATGACATTATAATGCGGCATCCATTTTTCCGCCCCGTAATAGGTAAGGGTCAACAGGGCGCCACCGTTTGGCATGAGCTTTACGGCGCGCTGCGCCACCGCGGTGAAGGAATAGCACGAAACCAAAAGCGTACTCGAAAAGTTTTCCACAGTCGTGTCGATATACCGGCCCGTCAACTGATCTTTGTCGGAAAAAGCAACGCAGTGCACAACGAAGTCGAGACGTTCCCAAATGCGTTCGATTTCCTCAAATGCCGCATTCAAAGCCGCCGTGTCGGTGACATCGCAATCTCCGACAACTTTAGCGTCGAGCTCCTTGGCGAGCGGACGGACCCTTTTTTCGAGCGATTCGCCTTGGTAGGTGAAGGCGAGTTCGGCGCCTGCCTCGCGGGCGGCCTTGGCGATCCCCCAGGCGATCGACCTTGTGTTGGCGAGCCCCAGGACCAAGCCGCGTTTTCCGGCTAGAATTCCCGAGGCCTGCAGTCCAGGCGTTAACATTTCGGCTTGCGTCATGCTTGATCCGGACCAAAGAACGAAGGAAGCCGCCGTTTGGAACGGCCGTGGCGTCCGCTGCGTTTAAGGCCTGCGCGGGTTTAGCGCAAGAGACTGGCCGCGGCGGAAACGCCCATGGGGATTTTTACTTTGCCCATGGTCAGGGCGCCGCGCGGGCGCTACTATCGGCGATCTGGGTGATGCCGCGCAAAGACAGCGCCAAGAGGGGAGCGCAAAGGTGGCCTTGCGGAACGAGTTGAATTTATGCGCGCCGCGGCTTTACCGTTATGCGCGGGCGCTCGTTACCGGACTGCCGGAGCCTAGCGAAAGCGCGGACGACCTTGTCCACGCGGTTTTGCTGCGAACATGGGAAGCTGGAACCGCCTCGCGGCTGGCGGGACGCGATCTCGATCTCCACCTCTATACGCTGCTCACGGAATGGCACCGCGAAAGGTTGGCTGCCGGAAGGATGGGCGGCAAGGCTCCTATCGAGAAGGAAAATTTCTCCGCGGGCAGGCCGCGCGCCGCCGGGAATCTGCCGGTTCCGGCTTCGCCTCGCGACAAATTCGCGGCTGCGCTCTTAGCCCTCGCGCTCGAAGAGAGGGAGGCTTTGCTGCTTGTCGTGCTTGAAGGGTTCAGTTATGCGCAGGCCGCGCGAGTCCTGAAAATTTCGCGGACCGTTCTCATCATGCGGTTGGCATGCGCGCGCGCCGCGCTGAGCCACATTCCTGCACTCGAAACTCCATCGCGTCCGGCGAAGTCACGCGCCACCTATCTACGCGTGGTCAAATGAGAGAGTCATGCGCGGACACGGCCCACCTGTGAGCGAAGCGGAATTGCACGGCTTTGTCGATGGCGGCATAGATCGCGGCCGGCGGGAGGCTGTTCAGGCTTATCTTGCGGCTTCCCCGGGGGATGCGGCCCGGGTGGACAAATGGCGGCGGCAGAACGAAGCGATTCGCGCCGCTTTCGCGATGGTCGAAACCGGGCCGCTGCCTCGGCCGTTGCCGCTTTCTCCCGGCGCCGAGGGAGCGGCGGCGAGGGGACACGCCGCCGGGAGACAAGCCGAGGCGTGCGGCCGTTCGTGGCGCGAGCGCTGGTTCGCGCGGCTGATCGGGCTTTCCTTCGCGAGCGGAGCGCTGCTGGCGGCCGGCGCGGCCTATCTTGGCGGTCGCGCGGACGCGCCGGAAGCCGCGCCGCGTTCCTCGGACGGCGTCGCGCCGGCTGGCGCCAACGATCCCTTCGTCGCGCAGGCAATTTCGGCGCTGCGGACATTCGAGCCGCCGCCCGTGGCGGTGCGTCTTTCGCCAAACAGGGAAGGGCCGGGGCAAGACACCGCGGCTCCGATATTGCCGCATCTTTCGGTCGACGGCCTGAAGCTTGCCGGCGTTCGCGCCATGCCCGGCGAACACGGCCAAATGCTGTGCTTGGTTTACGCGAGACCGAATGAGGCAAATCTCGCGCTCTGCGCCGAAAAAGCTGGCGATCCGGGCGAGAGCGTCCCGCGCGTGTCGGGCAATTTTCCCTCGGCCGCGGTCAACTGGCGTCAGCGGGAAGCCAATTACGTTCTCGTTGGCGCTCTTCCCGAGCCAGAACTTCGCGCCTTGGCGGATCGGGTACAAGCCCAAGTCGCGGCCTTCGACGGCCAATAGATAAGGTGCGGGAATGAGCCGGTCGCGGAGGTAAGGATGAATGTGGGCTACCGGGCCGTACTACGCCGAGCCGCGCGGTCTCGAGAGATGGGGTGTGGTCTCTAAGGCGCCGTCGCACTTCGAGACGGCGCTTTCGGCGCCTCTCTCCAGTCGCCCGCTTCCACTGTGTCCGCTTCGCGGACCGCGTTGCTCACAATGGAACCTCGGGCTTCCTTCCGCTCAGCCTGAGGGCTTTGATTCCGTGCAGGCTTTTGCAGCAGCCTCCTATGCGGTGCGTATTCTGAGGACGTAGCAACAGATTTGAATTACGCCTCAACCGAATTTGTCCTGACCCTAAAATTAGACGTGACCGGCGCCCTTTCGAACGGTCGTCCTTTCCAACTCAAGGATCGCGGGTAAACCAGCTAAAACGGTCCGGTCTTACTTGCGTAAGCTATTCCCCTATGACGCTCCCGCATGCTTTGACATTTGATCAACATCTATTTGCAATCTTAGAGTCCGTCGGAGAAGTTGATTATGCATTACAAAGCCTTCTGAGCATGAGGCGGATCGAGGCGAGACGCAGGAAGGCCAGGGCATTGCGGGTGAGGTTTTCAAAATCCTTGGCCAATCTTCGGCACCGGTTGAACCA
>JBOHJU010000310.1:0-3041 GCA_050728755.1 Methylocella sp. | reverse complement strand
CGCCGAGGATTATATACGCCGCTTCATGGAGGCTGTGGAGCGAACCAAGCCAAACGCAAGCTTAATCCCAATCATCATCTGGTGGATCGGAGGGACTTTCACGGAAAAAGTGACAGGCAAAAAGACGAAGTTAGGGCCAAGCATTGATATTGGCGCGATTGATCCGGAGGATTTGACTGATGAACTCGTCGTCCCCATGGGCGGTCTTGAGGTCGCAATTCGGCTGCCGGAAGAGCTTCAGTCTGCCGACCGGCTGACATTCGATTTCTCGGACGGCTCTTTTGTCGTCGTCGCCAATTGATTTCTTTCAGTGTTCGACCTTTCGGCCGAAACCTCTTGCAAGCAATGCGCCCAAAAATTTATTGGATTGACCTGCCCGCTTCCGGTCGCTTGGCGATCATGCCGCGCCCGCGCGCGGGCGATTGGCTCGACGGCGAGATCGCCGGTTGGCAAGGGCAAGGAATCGACCTCATCGTGAGCCTTCTCGAAGCCGAGGAGGTGAGAGAACTCGACCTTCAACGGGAAGCCGGTCTTTGCCATGGTGCCGGTATGGAGTTCATTGCTTTCCCCATACCGGACGGTGGCGTGCCGCCGACAACGCGCGAGGCGGTGATCCTCGCCGAGGCGATCATTACGCGGCTGAACGAGGGGAAGAGCGTCGCCCTGCATTGCCGAGCCGGAATCGGGCGCTCTTCGCTTATAGCGGCCTGCGTTCTCGTGCTCTTGGGGGGCTTCGGGAACGGAATTCGATCTCATCGGCAAGGCGCGAGGTCTCAAGGTCCCAGACACAAAAGGACAACGAGATTGGGCCGATGCGATTCGTGAAACCACGGCAAACGGCAGCGTCCATCCAGCCTGAAATTCGTCAAGAATTCCAGCAAATGCGATCGCAGGATTTGGATGCACGCCGGCCCCATCGATAAGCCTACTGGGCTCGTGGGGCACATGAACGCCGCCGGCGGCGGCGGGAGACGGGGCCGAAACCATGGCCGCCGATTTGTTCGCCGGGGCGAGCCCGCGATGGCGTCGCGGAACGATTGCCGTTCTCGCCGATGGTCATATTTCGTCTGCTCATTTTTTTCAGCTCGCGCCGTGCTTGTGCATCGGGGTCGAATGAAATGAGCCTAAATCAGCCGCAATCCCTTAAGACTCGCGTGGCCATGCTTGCCGATGATCAAATGATCATGCACGGCAACTTTTAGGGGTTTACCCACCGCGATGATCTGATGGGTGAGGTGGATGTCGTCCGCTGACGGCTGCGGATCGCCCGAGGGATGATTGTGCACAAGGATGATCGCGCAAGCGCTGAGTTCGAGCGCGCGGCGCATGATCTCGCGGGGATAAACCGGGGCATGATCGACCGTGCCGACGCCTTGAACCTCGTCAGCGATCAAATGATTCTTTTTGTCGAGAAAGAGCACGCGAAATTCCTCGTGGTCGAGGAAGGCCATCGCCGTGCGGCAGTAATCGACGACCGCGGCGAAACTCGACAGCGATGGCCGCTTTTCGATCGAGGATTTGGCGAGGCGCTTGGCCGCCGCCTCGATAATCTTGAGTTCGACGATTGCGGCGTCGCTTAGCCCTTCGATCTCGCGCAGACGCTCGGGGCGCGCGCCCACAACCTCGGCGAACGAGCCGAAGCGGGCGATGAGCGCTTTGGCGAGCGGCTTGACATCGCGCCGCGGCATGGCGCGGAAAAGTATGAGTTCGAGCAGTTCATACTCGCCGAGGGCATCGGCGCCGCCTTTGCGGAACCGGTCGCGCAACCGCTCCCGGTGGCCGAGGTAATGCGGCGGGTTGGCGGCGGCGGCCGTTTCCCCTTTCGTCATGCGCCAGCGAGCCCGGCGCCGGGGTAGGGGGGACGATGTAGACCTTTCGGCGAAAGGGTGAAGGCTTCATAGCCGGTCTCGGTTACTCCGATCGAATGTTCGAATTGCGCCGACAAGGAGCGGTCGCGGGTCACCGCCGTCCAGCCGTCGGAAAGGATTTTCACGTTCGGACGGCCGAGATTGATCATCGGCTCGATGGTGAATAACATGCCGGGTTTGAGCAGCCCGCCTTCGCCGCGCCGGCCGTAATGGAGAATGTTGGGCTCGTCGTGAAACAGGCGCCCCAGGCCATGCCCGCAAAAGTCGCGCACGACGGAACAGCGTTCGGCCTCGGCGTATTCCTGGATCGCGGCGCCGATATCGCCGGTTGTCGCGCCGGGACGCACGGCGGCCATGCCGCGCTGCAGCGCCTCATAAGTCACTTCGACGAGGCGCTCGGCCCGGCGGGGAACCTCGCCAACGAAATACATCCGGCTCGAATCGCCGTGCCAGCCATCGAGAATCAAGGTCACGTCGATGTTGAGAATCTCGCCTTCCTTGAGCGGTTTGCCGTCGGGGATTCCGTGGCAAACCACATGGTTGATCGATGTGCAGACCGATTTGCGGTAACCGCGATAGTCGAGCGGCGCCGGGTAGGCGTCGTGCGCCATCGCGAAGTCGAAGACGAGCTTGTCGAGAGCCTCGGTGGTGATGCCGGGCCGCACATGCAGGGTCAGAAGGTCGAGCGCTTCGGCGCAAAGCTGTCCGGCCCGGCGCATTCCGGCGAACGCCTCCGGCCCATGCAATTTGATATGGCCGGCCTTGCGGCCAGCGACCTCCACGGAGCTAACAAACGGCATCGTTTCCGGTCTCGCGCGGCTTTTTGCCTGTCTGTTTAGTTTGCCGCCAATTTAAGCCATTGTCGCGCCGAGGCAAGGTTGCGTGCAATGCGCTTAGCGCGCCGCGAGCGGGGACGGCCGCGGCGCGCTGGGCAAAGCGCCGGAGACGCCCTCCGGCGCGGAGGGCTCGTTAATGCTTGGCGAGCGGGGTCAGAACGCCCGTGTTGTTGTTCGTGTTCCCGTCGATGTCGTTGTCGCCGTAACTATCTAGGGTCCGGACTCAATTAATTCAGATCCAATAGGCTAAGGTAGCGGCGAAGCAGAGGGCCGAAAAGAAGTTTTGCGCGAGCTTGTCGTAGCGGGTGGCGATGCGACGGAAGTCCTTGAGCCGGCC
>JBOHJU010000309.1:0-3047 GCA_050728755.1 Methylocella sp. | reverse complement strand
CCGCGTTGACGATGCCCATGTCCATGCCGGCGGCAATCGCGTGATAGAGAAACACCGAATGCATGGCCTGGCGCACCTTCTCGTTGCCGCGAAACGAAAAGGAAAGATTGGAAACGCCGCCGGAAATATGGACGCGCGGGAACCGCTTGCGAATCTCCCGCGCGGCCTCGATGAAATCGACGCCATAATTATCATGTTCCTCGATGCCGGTCGCGACCGGGAAAATATTCGGATCGAAGATGATGTCCTCGGGCGGAAACCCGGCATCCTTGGTCAAGATGCCATAGGCGCGCGAACAAATCTCGACCTTGCGTTCGCGCGTATCGGCCTGGCCCTTTTCATCGAAGGCCATCACGACGACGGCGGCGCCATGAGCGCGCACGGTTTTCGCCTCCGCGACAAATCTATCGGCGCCTCCTTTCAGTGATATGGAATTGACGATTGCCTTGCCTTGCACGCATTTTAGACCGCTCTCGATGACCGGAAATTTCGATGAATCGATCATCACCGGCACCCGCGAAATGTCGGGCTCTGCGGCGATCAAGTTCAAAAACTCGACCATTGCCTTTTCGGACTCAAGGAGGCCCTCGTCCATGTTAACGTCGATGATCTGCGCGCCCATCGCGACTTGATCGCGCGCGACATCGAGGGCGGCGGAAAAATCGCCCTCCTTGATCAACCTGCGGAATTTGAGGGAGCCGGTGACATTGGTGCGCTCGCCGATATTGACGAACGAAATTTCTGGCGCGAGCACAAACGGTTCCAAACCGGAGAGGCGCAGCAACGGCGGGATGTGCGGCACTTTTCGCGGCGCAATCCCTCTCACGCGTCCGGCTATCGCCTTGATATGCTCGGGCGTGGTGCCGCAGCAGCCGCCGACGATATTGACGAGGCCGGCTTCCGCGAATTCGCCGATGAGCGAGGCCATATATTCAGGGCTCTCGTCATAAAGACCGAACTCGTTTGGCAGGCCGGCGTTGGGATAGGCACAGACGAGCGTATCCGCGATCCGTGAAAGCTCGGCGAGATGGGCGCGCATCTCGCGGGCGCCGAGCGCGCAATTGAGGCCGATCGTCAAGGGTTTTGCGTGACGCAGCGAATGCCAGAATGCCGCCGGCGTCTGGCCGGACAGCGTGCGGCCGGATAAGTCCGTGATCGTGCCCGAAATCATGACGGGCAGGCTCTCGCCGCGCGCTTCGAATACGCGATTGATGGCGGAAAGCGCCGCCTTGGCGTTTAAAGTGTCGAAGATCGTCTCGACGATCAAAATCTCCGCGCCGCCCTCGATGAGCGCTTCCGCCGCCACGGCGTAGGCCTCGCGCAAATCATCGAAACTCACCGCGCGAAAGCCCGGATGATTGACGTCGGGAGAAATCGAGGCAGTGCGGTTGGTCGGCCCCAACGCGCCGGCGACGAAGCGACGCTTGCCGTCCGTTTGTTCCGCCGCGTCCGCCGCCGCGCGCGCAAGCCGCGCCGCGGCAGAATTCAATTCGGCGGCCAGCTCCTCCATGCCGTAATCGGCCTGCGAGATCCGCGTCGAATTGAAGGTATTCGTCTCGACGATGTCGGCGCCGGCTTCGAGATAGGCGAGATGAATTGCTTTGATCGCTTGCGGCTGGGTGAGGCTCAAGAGATCGTTGTTGCCACGCAAGTCGCTCGGCCAATCCGCGAAGCGCTCGCCGCGAAAATCAGTCTCGCTGAACTTGTGCTGCTGGATCATCGTGCCCATGGCGCCGTCGAGCACCAAAATTCTTTCGCGGGCGGCGGATTGAAGCGCAACGCGGGTTTCTTCTCCAGCAAGGCTTCGAGTCATCAAGCGGCCTCTTGTTCGAGTTTCGGCCGGAGCCCTAAAAGATGGCAGATCGCGTAGACAAGATCGGCGCGGTTCATCGTGTAGAAATGAAAATCCCTGACGCCGTGATCGACGAGATCGAGTACCTGTTCGGCGGCGACCGTCGCGGCGACGAGCTTTCGCGTTTGCGGATCGTCGTCGAGCCCTTCGAAACGATCGGCGAGCCATTGCGGAACGCTCGCTCCGGCGCGCTTGGCGAATTTTGCCGTTTGCTTGAAACTTTGCACCGGGACGATGCCCGGAGTAATCGGAATATCGATTCCCCGCGCCCGCACTTTATCGAGAAACCGCAAATAAATTTCGTTCTCGAAAAAAAACTGGGTGATCGCCCGGTCCGCTCCGGCATCGATCTTGGCTTGCAAGACATCGATATCGGAGTCGCTCGAGATACTTTCGGGGTGGCCTTCCGGATAGGTGGCCACCGAGATTTCAAAATTGCCGATCTCTCTGATCCCGGCAACGAGCGCGGCCGAATTTGCATAGCCTTTGGGATGCGGGCAAAATTTCGTCCCCGGCCCATCTTGCGGATCGCCGCGCAGCGCGACGATGTGGCGGACGCCGATGTCCCAATAACCGCGGACAATCGCGTCGATCTCGTCCCCCGCGGCCGCGACACAGGTCAGATGCGCGGCGGGCTTCACTAGAGTCTCGTTCACGATCCGCGCGACCGTCGCATGGGTGCGCTCGCGCGTCGAGCCTCCGGCACCATAGGTCACGGAGACAAAACTTGGCCCAAGCGGCGCCAGACGCTTGATCGACTCCCAAAGGATCGCCTCCATCGCCTCGCTCGCCGGGGGAAAGAACTCGAAGGAGACCGAGATATCGGGGCAGACGGTGCGGCTCGCCCGGGGAAAACTGCAGGACGGGTTTTCGTTCATGCGACTTCTCGCGCAGTCAAGGGAAGAGGATCGGCGATCACCCGACGGTCGCGGCCGAGCCACAGGGACACGGTGAGCTTACCGGCCTCGCCCGCGCCTGGCGCAAGATCCTCCGTGGCGATCAAATCCAGTCCGGCGGCGGCCATGAATCCCGCGACTTCCTCAGCCGCGAAACCAAGCCGCCGGTGCGCGTGCGCCGCGCGCAAAGTCTCTTCCTCATGCGGCGCAAAATCGACGATAAGGAGGCGGCCGCCCGGCCGCAAGGCGCGCGCGGCCTCGCGAATGGCGCGCAAGGGATCGTCGAGATAATGCAGAAC
>JBOHJU010000308.1:0-3069 GCA_050728755.1 Methylocella sp. | reverse complement strand
AATCGTCCATCTGGTTCAAAAGGGCGAGCGAGAGGCGCGTCAAGCCAAGAAGGAGATGGTGGAGGCGAACCTCCGCCTCGTGATTTCGATCGCCAAGAAATACACCAATCGCGGCTTGCAATTCTTGGATTTGATCCAAGAGGGCAATATCGGCCTGATGAAGGCCGTCGATAAATTCGAATACAGGCGCGGCTACAAATTCTCGACCTATGCGACCTGGTGGATAAGGCAGGCGATTACCCGCAGCATTGCCGATCAAGCAAGAACGATCCGCATCCCGGTGCATATGATCGAGACGATCAACAAAATCGTGCGGACCTCGCGCCAGATGCTGCACGAGATCGGCCGCGAACCGACGCCCGAGGAACTTGCGGAAAAACTCGCGATGCCGCTCGAAAAAGTGCGCAAGGTCTTAAAGATCGCCAAGGAGCCGGTTTCGCTCGAAACCCCGATCGGGGACGAGGAGGACTCCCATCTTGGCGATTTCATCGAGGACAAGAATGCGATTTTGCCCATCGACGCCGCGATCCAATCGAATCTTCGCGAGACGACAACCCGCGTGCTCGCTTCCTTGACTCCGCGCGAGGAGCGCGTGTTGCGCATGCGCTTTGGGATCGGCATGAACACCGATCATACGCTCGAGGAAGTCGGCCAGCAATTTTCGGTGACGCGAGAACGCATTCGTCAGATCGAAGCCAAGGCGCTCCGCAAGCTGAAACATCCGTCGCGCTCGCGCAAGCTGCGGAGTTTCTTGGATAATTGAAAGAGGCGCCCGCACGGGAGCGGATTGCCGCCGGCATGGCCGCTTCGGATGCACTCTCGGCGCAAGCAACGGGGTAAGGCACCAGCTTTTCCGGCGCGAGCCATAGCCCGCAGCCTGCGATGGGGTCCTTTCGGGCGCCCTACTAGCGCGCGTCCTTGAAGATGGGGATGGCCCCGCCCGAATGGCATCAAAGTGCCAAGGATGTGGCCGCCGGCGCCCCTCAAGAGTGAGGCCGCCCATGCAAGTGCTTATACCTCTACGCCTTGAGAACCCGAAAATCGGCCGGATTGATGATCCGGAAGTTGCCGGTGACGGAATCGCCATAGAGATGCCGGTTTTTTGGCACTTCGACGCGCAGGAAGTTCAACACAGCGTTACATAAATCATTGAATTTATTATAACTTCTGTTGTGGGTGACGCATAAAACGTCGTCACAATCGAACTATGAGTGGCTATATATATCTCGATTGATCGCGGCTTCGGAATCATCCGCAGCGGGAGGGCGACGCATGCTGCCGCCTCTGAGGGCGATCGGCTGCGCGGGGGCTTCCCACATCGGATTGTCCGTCGACCGCGGCGGCGCCATCGTTCGAATCAACCGTTGAAGTACATGCTCACACTCCGTGCCATATTGTTCACGGAGCTACCGATCCGCTTTTCAAGGCGCCGGCGCCAATTGGCATGGCGGCGCAGCGGAGGAACTCAGCCGCGCGTGTTGTGGGCATGCCATCAAGCTGGCGTAGGCAGTCTCGGCTTGGTTTGCCGCACGGGGCGCCGCTTGGCACCGGGCGTCGGCTCCGAAGCTGGTGGGGCGGGACGGGTGGTGAGCTCGCGGCGAAAAACAAGCAGAGCCGTTATCACGAGAACGATTATTGACGGCACAGTGGACATGAGGAATTCCTCCTATGTTTTCTATGGCAAGCTTGCGGCAGGGTTGACCGGAACGCCACTTATCGGGTCAAGGCCGAACCCGTTGTCGTATTGCTTCACGCACCGCAGCACCAACCCGGACATCCCGCACGATAGATATTGGACTCGAGATGTTGGGCTCGGCATTTCGTCAAAACTTCGACGACATCTTATCCAGCGTATAATGAATAGCTGGTGTGGGACTTGTGCAACACTGCGCGCCTTTCACTCCGAAGCGTTGAGCGAGGCCGCGAGCAATACGGGATCGGCGCCGATTATCGGCCAGCGCGGACACCGCATTATGACGGGCACATCGAGCGGTGATCGGGTCGGCAATGGACAAGGTCCATCTCCTGCTTGGCGCCACCTTCTCGAACGTTCGCGGCAAAGGCGACCGGAATCCTGAGACAACGGCCGCGATGACGCTCGACGGGATCGAGTGGCGGCTCGCCCACTGCCAGCGTCTACCACCGCAATCTGCATCGCGGGATCGGTATAACCCGGCTCGATTCATCGGAGTGCGAAATCCTGGGCGACGGCGAGTCGCCGCGCGGCAAACCGCCTGCGGTTGCCGATCCACGTCGCTTCCTCGTCGATTTCCTGCCGATGGAGCGCCGCCTCGTCCGCCGCGAAGGCGTGTTCCTGCACTCGATCGGGTATTGGTCCGTTTCAAACCGCAAGATTTTCAACATGGACGCGATCGTGACAGTCGTCTTCGCATGTCCCGCAACACCATCGCAAAGCGCCACGTCTTCTGAAACAGTTCGGAGAAAAACCCACCAAGAGGAACGGGAGCGCCTCGCGAACGAAAAATGTCGCCTCCGTGGAAAATTTGACGGCCAATTGGGCCAGCCGCAACGAGGGATCGATCGGCTTTGGGCAGATTATGAGGCAGAGCGTATTTCCATGATTATTGCCGGGCCAAAGCTTAAGGTGCTGCATGCACAGAAGCCTTCTCTCGAAGAGCAACTAATAGCTACGGCGCCCGAAGAGAAGAAAATCGTGGCTTTCACCCAGCTGCGCTGCTGGAGTACAAAGCGCCAACGGAGTCACACCCGGCAACGAGGACGCATCCACCAAGATCAGGGGCTTGATCGAGCGACGCTCCGTAGTTGATGGTAGCGGAGGAGGGACTCGAACCCCCGACACAAGGATTATGATTCCTCTGCTCTAGCCGGCTGAGCTACTCCGCCCCGGGTTGTCGCAAATGGCCGAAGCGCCCGCGATATCGCAGGGGGGAATATGTGTGTCAAGCGAGCGCCCCGGCAGCCAGGGCCATTCAAAGAATCTTTCCGGTTACGGCGGCGATTGCGGCGGCGCGGTCTTCGCGGAAGTTTTCGCGGGTCTCTGGGACGGGCAACCCGGCGCGGCGGATGAGCGTGACGACGAGATTGCGC
>JBOHJU010000307.1:0-3071 GCA_050728755.1 Methylocella sp. | reverse complement strand
TCGCGCTGACTAAAAACTTGGTCAACCTGTCGCTGCAGCTCGGTGGCGTCATCAATTTAACCGCGCCGTCATCGGGACCGCTGGCAGGACTGGTACTTTTCATTGACCCCTCGCTGGTATCCGTCCTGACTTTTACCGGCGGAACGAATGCTAGCCTCATCGGCACGATCTACGCGCCGGGCACGCAGGTGGTTTACACGCTCGGCTCGGGGGTGAGAACCGGCCAATGCACGCGGCTCATCGCCCAAACGATCAACTTCGCCGCCGGCAGCGCGAGCTTCTCGAGATGCGCGGTAACCCTGGGCCCGTCGTCCGCGGCACAAGCCCAGCTTGTGGAGTGACCGCACATGCCGAGGCACAGAGAGATGTTGATGGCTTTGTCAAAAACGCTCGGAGCGTTCCTCGGCCGGGAGCGCCTTGCCAGAGCCGGCGTAGCGGCAATTGAATTGGCGCTGGTGGCGCCAATCCTCGCTTTGGGGGTCTTGGGCGCCGGTGAATTGGGCATCACCATCTTACGACAAACGCAGGTGCGCTTCGCCGCGCAGGCCGGCGTCGATTACGCCAGGACGAATGGGTTCAACGCGTCTGGCATAACGAACGCCATCGTCAATTCGACGAATTACGCGGCGATCACGGCTACGCCAGCGCCGTCGCAATTTTGCGGGTGCGCCTCGGCGACCGGGGTGTTGCCTGCGCAGTGCGGATCCCCCTGTTCAAGCGGGTACACTGCGGGCCATTACGTCACGGCTTCCGCACAGGCTCAATTTCACCCGGTCATTCCCAATCAATGGCAAACAAACACCGTGACGCTGGCGACGCAAGCAACTGTGCGAATCCAATGACACGCATGACCCTCTTCGATGACCAACGGGGCGTTACCGCTGTCGAATTTGCGTTGACCTTGCCTTTATTCCTTCTGTTGTTGTTCGGAGTTTGGCAAATCAGTTTCGGGTTGTGGGCACAAGTTGCCTTGCAGCACGGAGCGGAAGCCGCGGCACGATGTATGAGCGTCACGCCACCAACAAATTGCGGCACTATCGCTGGCGCCCAAAATTTCGCGGCTAAGAACTCCTACGGGCTAAACCCTTCGCCATCGATATTTACCGTGAGCTATCCAACAGGCTGCAATCAAATCTCTGCCGATTACGCAGTTTCCCCAGCGGCGGCGAGTTTTGGCATTCCTGCTTTTACCGTGCATGCCCAAGCTTGTTACGCGAGCCACCCATAGCTGTCTTCGCCAACTGTTACGAGGGCCGAGTCGAATGCTCCCGAACTTTCGCCCCGCGATAGGCGCCATGCCCGGCCTTGAGCCGGGCGTCCAATAAAGCAAGGCAGATCTTTGGCTGGCCGGGTCAAGCCCGGCCATGACATTGGGAGGGTTGATAGGTCACTGTCTTGGAAACGAGGTATCGATCCAATTGTAAGTATTATCTCAATGAATACTTAAAACAGTATGTGTATAAACCGTATTGTACCAGCGGGACTCGAATACGGCGAGCTGGGGAAGGAAACAACGATTATGCGCGCATTCATTGATAAATATTGCCGCTATTTACTCTCATGGCCACGCGGATTTTGCTCCGACCGGAGAGGCGTTGTGGTCGTGCTTGTTGCGCTTGCCATGCCGATCCTCGCCGGAACGATGGGCCTCGCGGCCGAGGCTTCCTATTGGTATGTGCATAAGCGCGCCATGCAGAACGCGGCCGATGCCGCCGTCATTGCGGCGGCAACCGATGGCAGTTCAAACTATGCGACGACGGCCCAGGCGGTTGCCGCCCAGTACCGATTCCAGAATGGCGCCGGCAACATCACGGTCACGGCGAGCAATCCTAATACCGCCGCGGGCTGTACGGCTAACTGCTATATCGTCACGATTTCCGATAAGGTCCCGTTATTCCTGTCGCGGGTCATTGGCTATAGCGGAGACGCAACTGTCGGCGGCAAGGGCGAGACGGCCATGGCCGCGGCCTCCGTGGCCACGAGCTACGGATCCAAAGGCTATTGCATCATAGCGCTGGCCGGTAGCGTCACGGACATCACCACCAATGGCGGGCCGAAAGCCGATCTCAACGGCTGTAACATCATGTCGAACAGTGGCGCCAACTGCAATGGCCACAACCTCGGCGCCAACGAAGGCGATGCGCATGGGACCAACAATGGCTGCGGCATCATCCAGGAGTCCAACGTTCCAGTAATCCACGATCCCTATGCGTATCTCGCCAAGAACATTCCCGCGAATCCCTGCGGCGGTTCCTATCCGGGGACAACATGGCGCGCCAACCAAAATCTCAGCGGAAACACCATCGTCTGCGGGAACCTGCAAGTGAGCGGCGATGGACAGATCAACGCCCCGAGCAACGCGGTTCTGGTGATCGAAAACGGTCAGCTCGCTATCCCTACTAGCGGCGAAACGCTGCAGACGACGAGCGGCTCGGGGCTGACGATCGTGTTCACCGGGACCAACAGTTCGAGCTATCAGTACATCCCAAGCGGCGGCGGGACCTTGGACATTGCCGCGCCGACCTCGGGTCCCTGGAGCGGCGTCGCCCTCTATCAGGATCCAAATCTGACCGACCAGACCACCAATCTCGACATTACGTACAAGGGCAACAATCCAACCTGGAACATCACCGGCTTGGTCTATCTGCCGCATTCCAACGTCACTCTCAACGGTATTGTCAGCAAGGCGAGCAACGGAGGGAGTTGTTTCATGCTGGTCGTGGGCGACATGACGATCAACGGCACCGGCCAAATATTCGCAAACGACACGGGATGTTCCGCCGCGGGACTCGCGGGCGCAGGACTCGTCCGAGCGCAGCTCGTCAACTGATCCGATGCAAGCAAGAGCGATGGCAAAGATGAAGACGATGGCAGCCGTTTTGCAAAAGCTCCGCGTGCTCCGCGCGGATGCCCGGGGCCTTGCGGCGGTCGAGTTCGCGTTCACCGGCCTGATGCTTATACCAACCGCCCGAGAACCTGACTCCTGGGGGGATTCCCAAACCGCCGCAAATGTGACTCGATGCAGCCCATCGTTGATTCGCGGAGCGGGCAGCATGTCGGCAATCGAGATT
>JBOHJU010000306.1:0-3077 GCA_050728755.1 Methylocella sp. | reverse complement strand
CCGGGACTGCCCGGAAAGAACAGCCCGCACGATGCGCTCCCGTAAATCCCGCGAATAGGGTCTTGCCATCCTGGCTGGCCTCCCCCCAGCCAGCAGGGTGAATCATGATTCGCGCCGCTTGGGAATCTCCTCCCGATTCCGCCTTTTCTGGACCCGATCTGGCTGTGAGCTTTCCATAGGTTGTCCATCCGGTCCGGATCGAAGACGCTGAGGTTGCAAAGCTTCAGTGTTCCAGAGGACGACAGAATGGACATCCATAAGAATGCCCCATTGACGCCGATCGGTCGCGAGCGGACCGTCCTGCAGGTGGCGAGCGGACAGGCGCCGCAGGCCGCGGCACGAGCCGCAGGCGTCTGTCCGCGCATCGCCCGCAAATGGGTGGCGCGTTATGCCGCCGAGGGCGTCGCCGGTTTGCAGGACCGGTCCTCTCGGCCGCGCCGCCTCAACCGGCCGACATTCCAGCATATTGTCGGGCGGATCGGCGAACTGCGTCGCCAACGTCTTTCCGGTAAGCATATTGCCGCGTGCGCCGGGGTTTCGACGGCCGCCGTCAGCCGCGTGCTGAAACGCATGGGATTGAACCGCCGGCGCGATATCGGGCCGGCCGAGCCGGTACGCCGCTACGAGCGGGAGCATCCGGGCGAATTGCTCCATCTCGACATTAAGAAACTGGGGCGCTTCGAGCGCATCGGGCACCGCATCACCGGCGGCCGCAAAGGCCAGAGCAATGCACGCGGCGTCGGCTGGGAGTTCGTCCATGTCTGTGTCGACGACGCCTCGCGCATCGCTTTCACGCGGATCAAGCCAGACGAAAGAGCCGTCAGCGCCGTGGCTTTTCTCAAAGCCGCCACCGCTTATTACAAAAGCCTCAGTGTCAAAGTCGCGCGCGTCATGACCGGCAATGGGCCGGCTTATCGATCCTTCCCCTGCGCGCGCGCCTGTCGAAGGTTGAAGATCAAGCACTTGCCAACCAAGCTCCATACGCCGAAAACCAACAAAAAAGCCGAACGCTTCATTCAGATGGCGCCGCGCGAATGGGCGAAGCCGGCCAAAGGTTCCAGCAGGCGAAGCCTGTTGGAGGAGCAATCGCTTCCCAAGCGATTGCGGAGGCATGGCCGGCGGAGGGCTACGCAAGGGCTTATCAGAGCTCAGATCAAAGAGCCCAAGAGCTGCCGATCTGGACCCGTCAATCCAATTGGCATCGCCCGCATGGCGGCCCAAAATCAATGCCGCCCATCAGCCGCCTCGGTCTCACAGGAGACAACCTATTGAGGCTCCACGGCAAGTGAATATAATTTCTCCTCAATAATTATAGAATTGAAGAGCAAATTGATCTTTTTCTTTAGAATGGCCCTCCGATCGTTGGTCTTATAGACCTGTCTTGCCAGCGAGACGAAGGCGGTGCCGAAGTCCTCCCTCGCTTCATGTCCCCGCAAGGCATTCTCGATGTTCCAAAGCACGCCATTCATGGACTTAAGTTCGGCCTGTAGTTCGGCTAGCCGCGCGCCGCCGAGGCCGCATTCGCTCTTGAGTTTCCGCAACAGCGTGAGTTCACGCCGGATATTTTCGACCTTCGCTGCTTCCCCGATGTGACTTTCCTTGATCTCCAAGATCGTGATCTTGTCGATGAGCTCGCCAACCGCTCCTGGGATTGTAATTGCCGTCATGGCGCGCGGTGCGCCCGCCGGCCGGCCAGCTTTTTTCGTTGCATCTGCAGCAATGCTCGCTGCGATCCGCTCAAAAACAGACTCCCAGTCTCCTTTTTCGTCTTGGCGAAAGAGCCGCATGCTGGGATACCAAGGGCAGTCCTCGCCGTGTATCAGCCAGCGCCAATCCGGCACGCGTTTCAGGGCGAGGAAAACCGGCCTTCCCAAGGCGCCGGCAAGATGGGCGATCGCGGTATCCGAGGTAACGACGAGGTCGAGGCTCTCCATCGCTGCCGCGCAACCCACGAAGGAATCGGGTCCGGCATCGAAATCGTTTCCCAAGCTCTCGATCGTGAACCGCCCGCCCGCCGGCGTTTCCACCTCGATGGCGGCTTGATCCTTCATGAGGCTGATCAGCCGCACGTCTTCTATTGCCGCGAGCGGCGCGAAACAAGCGAGCGGAAACGACCTTTGGAGGTTGATCAATTTGTTGCCTTGCCAGCCAACGCCGATTCGGAAACCTTCGGTGCCTATTCGGGCGCCCCATTTCGCGACGAGGCCCGGTTCTGCATAAAGATAGGGGATTGGCGCCGGAACGGTCTCCAAGCTCGTTTGGAAACCGCGAGGAAGGCTCATGAGCGCGCTCTGAAAAGTAAAGCTTTCGTTAGAATCGTGAGCTTCGACGAGGTGCACCGGCTTCGGCAAGGTGCGCAGAAGCCGGTGCATATTCTTGCGGCACAGCAAGGTAACATCGGCGCCGGCGTCAACGAGACATAGCAGATAACGCGAAAACTGGATCAGGTCGCCGAGACCCTGCTCATCCCATACGACGATTGCTTGCCCGGCTAATTTCTGGCCCTCCCATATCGGCAAATCCGAGATGAGGATTCTGGTCGGCGCATTCGAACGGTCCCAGCGGCTTTCGAAATCCTCGAAGCCGGCTTTGAAACTGCCATTGAGAAGGAGCGCGCCGGCCCGGTGGTTTCGCGCGTCCGGATAGCCGGGCTTATGTTTCAAGGCCTCGTCGAAATAGACCAGAGCCTCGTCGATCTGGCCAGCCTCCTTAAGAGCCACGCCAAGACCGGACAGGGCTTCGGGATAGTTTGGTTTGATACGCAGGGCCTCGTTATAGCAGGCCACGGCTTCCGGATGACGATCGAGTTCCTGCAAAACATTGCCGCGAGTAAGCCACTTGTCCGGCGCTGCGGGATTGAGGCGGACGGCTTCGTCGAGACTGGCCAGAGCCTCCCCCAGGCGACCGAGTTTGTGGAGCGCCGCGCCGCGAATGCCAAGACTCTGCGGATGTTCCGGGGCGCGCCGCACGACCTCATTGCAGGACAGAATTGCCTCCTCGGCGCGGCCCAATTGAAGCAAAATATTGGCGCGATTGGTCAAGGCAGGCAAATACCCGGGCCGGATTTTTAGGGTATA
>JBOHJU010000305.1:0-3095 GCA_050728755.1 Methylocella sp. | reverse complement strand
CATTCGGAATGATCTCGTGCAACAGGGGCGTGACCGCGACCATCGCGCTCTCGGGTGGCAGCCCAAGGCAGCATAATGCTTTGAGATGCTCGACCGCTCCCATCGCAATCCCCCTCCGGCGTCGGCGCTAGTGCACTCGAAATGCGGATTATCGCAGCATCGTTGTCGAGCCGCATCAGACGTTTGTTCTAAATCAAACTAGCGATAATCGGGACAACGGTTCACCTCACTAAAAGGAGAGGTGACAAATAATGGCCAGCAAAAACGCTCATCTGTCGCGATCATCCGCTGGAGCAACGGCCTTGAACAGAGCCGCAAAGCCTAGGTATGGAGCGCAAATGCCGCAGAAATTTTGCCCCGGACCTTCGATATCCGCGACGGCACCCCCTAAACAGGGGGCGCGGGAACGATCTGAACCACTTATAATATTGGCATTTAGAGCATGTAGCAATTTTTCCCCGTTGCCAGCCAAGCTCCTGGGCTGGCAACGGGGCTTGTTTCCCGTTGCGCGTGACTGCCGGAGCCTGGCGAGATCCGCAATGACCAGATGTGAAAGAGAAGATCATGATCACGACGTTTAGATCCCGCGACGCTGCCTGGGCAGCAGCAACGAAATTATCCCATCTAGTCCCGGCCCATGCTTACGAAGCGTGGCCAGATCGGGGGTGCTGGGTTCTCGTCATGCGGTACCGTGACGATGACGGCCGTCTCCGTTTCAAATTTGTGGGGCCGGAGGACCGCTTCAGCAAAAAGCAGAGTGTTCGAGAAAAAGCCCGGTCCCCGGAGAGGCAGCAAATTTACCCTGCCAACCTCGCGGCAGAGCTAAAACCTCTCGCAAGCCCGAGCCACACCGCGCACAACATCGGCGAATGGGGTGACGAAAGCGCCCGGTGCTGCCGCCGGATCTAAGCAGAAGCGATGCAGCAGTAATCCCATGGCCAGAAAATGACTCAAGCGCTTCCCGGCCAGCGCAGCCGCCACGTTTTTAAACCGGAGCGCGGGTTCACGCCTTCCGCGATCTTGGCAAATCCCTCGCGCCCGTAAAACGCTAGCGCGCGGGCATTGTCCTGATTGACATCGAGAACGAGACCGTTCGGCGAACGCCGGCGCGCCTCGGCAACGAGGAGATGGGCCGCGCCGCTTCCCTTCGCCTCGGGCGCCACCGCGAGCTGATCGAGATAGGCCGTGGCCGGATCGAAGGTCACGAAGCCGAGGAGCCGGTTTGCGCCGTCAAAAGCGCAGATCGTGATGGCTCCGGCCGCTTCGAGCGCCCGCAAGTGATCGAGAAACCATGGCCGCCGCGCCTCGAAATCGGTGTCCGGCATGGCCTCCCGCCAGCTCGCCGCCCAAACGCCGGCAAGTCTCGCGCAATCGGCATCGGTTCGAGCCCGCAGGCGCATTTCCGCAGTTTGTGAAGGATGCCGCGGCACGTTACTACGATCCCATCGTTTCATAACAAGGGAACCGTATCATGAAGATGGAGGGACCGGACTCAGCGTGATTTTTGCGCAGACCGGAGGCTTGAGAATATGAGACTGTCCGCGCAGCCCGAAAAGGCGGTCGTGGCTTGGGACGCGGGAGGCATCTCACTGGCTGACGAAAGGTATCGAAGGCGGGAGCTAGCTACTTATCAAAAAGGCTGGAATGGAACCCGCCAACGGCGTATCCTCGGGTCATGGCGAGGCAAGCTAGCGCGGATAAAGGCGGTGGAGGGATTGCCCAGGCACGGGCTAAGAGCCTATCTTCAAAAGCCTCGCCCTCATCCTGAGGAGGCCTGAAAGGCCGTCTCGAAGGATGAGGGAGCCCACGTCCTTCGAGACGGCGCCTTTGGCGCCTCCTCAGGATGAGGGTGGGCGTCTCGAAGGATGCGCCGCGCGAGTCCCGAGGCGCCCTCGCCCTTCGAGACGCTTGCTTCGCAAGCTCCTCAGGATGAGGGCTTAGGTTTCGTGAAGCTTTTGAAACAGGCCCTAAGCCTCTCGTGATTGTGAATAGTTGCATCGGCTTAGAGATGCGAACATGAGTTCAATTGCAGTTGAAGACTTCGCAAAATATTTGGCGAACAAAAATTATTTGCTGTCGGACACGGACTTTGGCTCCGCATCTTCCAGCACATCCACAGCGGAACGATCCCTTCGCAAGCTTTGGGAGTCGAGCGAGCTCACCGCACATGGATTTGCCGACGAAGTCGCCCAATTTTATGGCTTGAGGCGGCTCACTTTGCCGCAGCTCGTTGCCGCGCCGTCCTTGACTGGACGCTTTTCGCCGCGCTTCCTGCGCGACACCGCGGTCTTCCCGTTCGAAATGCCAAAAGGGCACTATAAGCTTGCTGTCGCCGACCCGAGCGACGCCGCCGCCGTCCGCGCCGCCGAAATCGTCCTTGGCGCACCGGTTTTGGTCGAGATCGCCTCCTTCGAGGATATTGCGACTGTTCTCGGCGAGCAGCTTGGCGGCGAGGAAACAGCGGCCGGAGACAGTGGGGCTGCGGGCGCCCGCGCCGAGGACGACATCGAAAGTCTCCGCGATCTGGCAAGCGGCGCTCCGGTGGTGCGCGCGGTCAACGACTTGCTCGAAAAAGCCCTGGAGCTTCGGGCCAGCGATATTCACATCGAACCGTTCCGGAACGGCCTCGTGGTGCGCATGCGGGTCGATGGTTTGCTCCGCGCCGTGGCCGCGCCGGCCAATGCCTTGCCGCAAGCCCTGATCTCCCGGATCAAGATTCTGGCCGGCCTCAACATCGCCGAACGGCGCCTGCCGCAAGATGGCGCGGCAAGGCAGAAGGTCGCGCGCTCGGAAATCGATATTCGCGTCGCCACGATGCCGGCCCAGCACGGCGAATCGGCCGTCATCCGCCTCTTGCCGCGTGATCGTGGTTTGCTCGACGTCGCGAAACTCGGCTTGTCGATCGGCGATGAGAAGATCGTGCGCCGTCTGCTTGCACTGCCGCATGGCTTGATCATCGTGACGGGGCCGACCGGCAGCGGCAAGACGACGACCCTTGCGACCATGCTTTCGATGCTCAACGACCCATCGCGCAAGATTCTCACGATCGAGGATCCGGTCGAATATGAGATCCAGGGCGTGAATCAGTCGCAGGT
>JBOHJU010000304.1:0-3104 GCA_050728755.1 Methylocella sp. | reverse complement strand
CTCTACAACCTTGGCGTTCTGGCCATCGAAAACGACGGCGCCGCCGCGGATTTTCCGAAGGCCGCGCGGCTCTTCAAGCAATCCGCCGAACTTGGCTTTTCCGACGCCGCCTATGCGCTGGGGTTATTGTACAGGAATGGCACCGGCGTCGAACAAAGCGACCAGCAAGCCGCGCAGTGGATTAGCCGTGCGGCGAAGGACGATAACGTTCCAGCAGAAGTCGAATACGCGATAATGCTTTTCAACGGAATCGGCGTCGAGAAGGATGAGACCGCGGCGGCGAAGCTCTTTCTCAAGGCGGCGGCGCGCAACAATCCCGTCGCGCAAAACCGCGCCGCGCGTCTTCTGGCGGCCGGGCGTGGCGTGCCGAAGGATAGGGTCGAAGCGATGAAATGGCATCTTCTCGCAAGAGCCGCCGGAGAGAAGGATGCCTGGCTTGACGGCGAACTCGCCAAGCTCTCGCCGCAACAGAAGTCCGCCGTCGAAGCGCGCTTGCATCAATCTGTGACGAATTGAGAACGAGGCGCCCGCCGCCGTTGCAATCGATCGATCACATCATCGCCGAGAACGATGCGAGCGGTATGACGCAGGACGAATATATTGAGGGGTCGCAATTCCAAGTGAATTCCACGCTGTGTGCAAAATTCCGCCAAAGGCCGCAAAAGCTTGCGCCTGACGGGGCGATCGCCTAAGCGAACACCGTTCGCGCGGGACAGGCTTACCCATGGCGCAAGATCCCCTCCACAACGTCATCACCGTGCATCACGACAAGGTTTTGATCGTCGATTTTGGCTCGCAGGTGACGCAGCTGATCGCGCGGCGCGTCCGCGAGGCGGGCGTCTACTGCGAGATCGCGCCCGTCCAGAACGCCGAAAAGGCGTTCGCGGCTTTATCCCCGAAGGCGGTGATCCTGTCGGGCGGGCCAGCCTCGGTCCACGATGAAGACTCCCCGCGCGTGCCGGAATCGATTTTTGCCGCTGGGGTGCCAATCCTCGGCATCTGCTATGGCCAGCAAGCGATGGCGGCGCAATTAGGCGGCAAGGTCGCGGCCGGGCATAAACGCGAATTCGGCCGCGCCGAGGTTGAGGTTTTGCAAGAAAACCCGCTGTTCGATGGGGTTTGGGAGAAAGGGAAGCGCTATCCCGTCTGGATGAGCCATGGCGACGCGGTGACCGGATTGCCGCCTGGGTTTTCTCGCATTGCCGCCTCGGAGAACGCGCCGTTTGCGGCAATTTCCGACGCGAAGCGCGGCCTCTATGGCGTGCAGTTTCATCTCGAAGTCGCGCACACGCCGGGCGGCGCGAGGCTGCTCGGCAATTTTGTCCACAAGGTCGCGGGATTGCGTGCCGATTGGACCATGCGCGCTTTCCGGGCCGAGGCGATTGCAGCGATTCGCGCGCAGGCCGGCGCAGGCCGGGTTTTGTGCGGCCTCTCGGGCGGTGTCGATTCGGCTGTCGCGGCACTATTGATCCATGAAGCGATCGGCGACCGCCTGACGTGCGTTTTCGTCGACCATGGCCTGTTGCGCCTTGGCGAAGCGCTGGAGGTCGTGCGCTTGTTTCGCGGCCATTACAATATTCCGCTCGTCCATGTCGAAGCGGGGGAACTGTTTCTAGGCGCCTTGAGCGGGATCAGGGACCCGGAAGAAAAGCGCAAGATCATTGGGCGCCTGTTCATCGCGACATTCGAACGCGAGGCCCAAAAAATCGCCGCCGATGGCCGCGGATTGCCGGAATTTTTGGCGCAAGGCACGCTCTATCCGGATGTGATCGAGAGTGTGCCGGCGAGTGGCGGCCCTTCGGTCACGATCAAGTCGCATCATAATGTCGGCGGTTTGCCCCAGCACATGAAGATGAGACTAGTCGAGCCCCTGCGCGGGTTGTTCAAGGACGAGGTTCGGGCGCTTGGCCGCGAACTGGGCCTGCCCGGAAGCTTCGTCGACCGGCATCCGTTTCCAGGGCCGGGGCTCGCGATCCGCTGCCCCGGCGGAGTCACCTCTGAAAAGCTGGATATTCTGCGCCGGGCGGATGCTATTTATCTCGACGAAATCCGCAAGGCGGACCTTTACGGCAAGATTTGGCAGGCGTTCGCGGTGCTGTTGCCGGTGCGCAGCGTCGGCGTCATGGGCGATGGGCGGACTTATGATTTCGTCTGCGCGCTGCGCGCGGTCACTGCAGCCGATGGCATGACCGCCGATTTTTTTCCCTTCGACATGGCATTTCTTGGCCGCGCCGCGACGCGGATCATCAACGAGGTCAAGGGCATCAACCGGGTCGTCTACGATGTGACGAGCAAGCCGCCGGGGACAATCGAGTGGGAGTAAGGGGGTGCGAGTTTTCCCGCACACGAGGCGCCGACTGTGCAGCAGGTAGATAAGTTACTGTAAATGCACCGTTACCGCAACCCCGCAAGGCGGCGCGTCCCGGAGGGATACGTTCAGCCACACGGGCGGGAGCGTGAAGTATGAAGCCGCCTATCTACGCGCCAATGCAAATCGGTAACGAGGCGCAGCAATACCTCCATCACGCTCGCTTGTTCCGCCAAGCTGCAATGGACCTTCCCGACTACAGGAATGCGGAGCCATTTTGGCCCAAATACGCTTTACTTACCCATGCCATTGAGCTGTCATTGAAAGCTTTTGCGAAGCATTCTATCGCTAGAGGGAAGCCCCTCGGTAAAGAGCCTAAGCAGCATGATCTTCAAGGATGGTATCAAGTGGCAATACGATTTGGGCTGCCCTACGACTCAAACACCGCCAAGAATATCGAAGTTCTGAATGAGCTCCATGAAAGTCACTACATGCGCTACCCTCAGGCGCGATCAGACCCCGTTCCTGATGCATCGCTCATCGCCGACACCACAGTCGACTCTCTGATTGAGTTCTTCACCGAGCACGTAAACCCGCGGTAGGAATCGGAAGGTCAGGGCCGCCGAGACTAGGTGGGCAGTGGGGACTACACAACCTAATTGAGGATTAATACGTGTCGCCCGTTATCAATGGACCACGACTTGAAACGGCTTAGGTGTTTAGTCCCACGTTGTGCTGGAATGGATCGACCTTAAAGCGGTCCGGCTCTTTCGTCCAGATTTTGCAGATGTATTCA
>JBOHJU010000303.1:0-3123 GCA_050728755.1 Methylocella sp. | reverse complement strand
GGTGCCGAAAGCGTGAAGCAAGGCCCGCTTGCGCACCGGGCCGACCCCTTGGATTTCGTCGAGCGGGCTTTTGGTGAACTCCTTTTTGCGGCGCGCCCGATGGGTTCCGATCGCGAAACGATGCGCCTCGTCGCGCAGCCGCTGCACGAAATAAAGCGCCGGATCGCGCGGCGACAGCTTGAACGGCTTCTTGCCGGCCAAGAAGAAACTCTCCCGCCCGGCGTTGCGGTCCGGGCCCTTGGCGATCGCCGCGACCGCCACGCCGGTGACGCCGAGCTCGGCCAAAACACCTTGCGCGGCGTCGAATTGTCCTTGGCCGCCGTCGATAAGGATAAGGTCTGGCCGATCTGGGAAAACCGTTTTGCCGTCGCCCGCTGTCCCGGTATTCTCTGCCTCGGCGGGCACGGCGGGGTCTTCCTTTATGAGCCGCGCGAAGCGCCGCCGCAGGACTTCCCGCATCATCGCATAATCGTCCCCTGGCGCCGTGTCACGGTTATGGATGTTAAACGTCCGATAATGCGTTTTCATGAACCCCTCCGCGCCCGCCACGATCATCGCGCCAACCGCGTTCGTTCCCATGATGTGGGAGTTATCGTAAACCTCGATCCGGCGCGGCGGGCGGGCGAGGCCGAACGCCCCGGCGAGCGCGGCAAGGAGTTTTGCCTGCGAGACGGCCTCGGCCAATTTGCGTCCCAAGGCCTCGCCGGCATTTTGCCGGGCATGTTCGACCAGATCCCTTTTTTCTCCCTTGCGAGGCAACGCGATCTCGATTTTGTGGCCGGAGCGTTCACGCAAGGCCTCCGCTAGCACGCCGCGATTCTCGATTTCGTGGGAAAGCAAAATGAGGCGCGGAGGCGGTTTGTCCGCGTAAAACTGGGCGAGAAAGGAATCGAGGACCTCTTCCGGCGTGAGGCTCTTGTCGGCGCGCGGAAAATAGGCGCGATTGCCCCAATTCTGGTAGGTCCGGAAAAAAAAGACTTCGACGCAAAACTGTCCGGCTTGCTCGACGATGGCGAAGACATCCGCCTCTTCGACGATTTTGGGATTGACGCCTTGGGCGCCTTGGATGGCGGAGAGCGCGGTGATGCGGTCGCGCAGCCGGCCCGCGCGTTCGAACTCCATCGCGGCCGAGGCGGCGGCCATTTCTTGCGCAAGGCCGTCGCGCACGGCGCGGCTCTTGCCGGACAAAAACGCGCGCGCTTCGCGGACTAGTCCAGCATATTCGGCTTTGCCGATTTCGCCGGTGCAAGGGGCAGAGCAGCGCTTGATCTGGTAGAGCAGGCAGGGGCGCGTGCGATTGGCGTAAAAGCTGTCTTCGCAGGAACGCAGAAGAAAGGCGCGCTGCATGGCGTTCAAGGTGCGATTGACCGTCCAAACGCTCGCGAAGGGGCCGAAATATTCCCCTTTCCGGCTGCGCGCGCCGCGATGCTTGGCAAGTTGCGGCGCGGAATGATCGCCGGTGAGCAAGATATAGGGAAACGACTTGTCGTCGCGCATCAAGACATTGAAACGCGGCTTCATCTGCTTGATGAAATTCGTTTCGAGAAGAAGCGCCTCGGTCTCGGTCCCGGTCGAGACGAAAACCATCGACGCGGTCAGCGCGATCATCCTAGCAATGCGCGTGGTATGGCCGGAAGGCCGCATATAGCTCGCGATCCGCTTGCGGACGTTCTTTGCCTTGCCGACATAGAGAACTTCGCCATTGCCGGCGACCATCCGGTAGACGCCCGGCCCAGCCGGAGCATGTTCCCAGAAGCGGCGGATGGTGGCGGCGCCATGCCGGACCGAGGCGGGGGCGGCGGCCAAATCGAGTCCGGCGGGCGGATCGTTCGGGGACGCGGCGGCGCCGGGATCCTCGGGCGCAGGTGGCGAATTTAACCAGTTCTTTTGAACGCGCGGCATGATTGTGGATTTAGGCGATCCCGCCCGGCGTGAAAAGGCTCGAACAAAACCAGTAGTCAGTTTGAATTTTAATTGTCGGAAGAATCGCGTTACCACGGAGTTCTGGCGGCGCCCCGGTTGAACGTCCATGTCCGAAAACCGCGAGACAAGCCGCCTCGGATGGAGAATCATGCCAGCATGGACCTTGAGCACGATGCCTGTTACCGCGCGATCTCGACCCGCGATGCCCGCTTTGACGGCCGGCTGTTCGTGGGGGTCAAGACGACGGGGATCTATTGTCGGCCGATCTGTCCCGCGCGCACGCCCAAGAGTGAGAATGTGGTCTTCTATCCTACAGCCGTGGCCGCTCAGGCGGCGGGGTCGCCCGGAGACCTCGCCTGACCTTGCCGCTTGGCGAGGGACCTCGAACACCGTGTCACGCGCCCTGGCCCTAATCGAGACCGGCGCGCTGGACGCGGCTGATGTCGAGGGCCTTGCCGGCCGGCTGGGCGTCGGCGAACGACATCTGCGCCGTCTGTTCCGCCAACATCTCGGCGCCTCGCCGGTGGCCGTGGCGCAGACCCGGCGGGTGCTGTTGGCCAAGCAATTGATTCATGAGACGCGCTTGCCCATGGCCGAGGTCGCGATGGCCGCCGGCTTCGGCAGCATCCGCCGCTTCAACGAGACGTTCCAAAAACTCTACAATCGTCGGCCAAGCGCCCTGCGGCGCGGAAATGCGGACGAAGTCTCGGCGCGTGGCGGCGATGCGCTTTCGATCCGTCTGCCCTATCGGCCACCGTATGACTGGGACGCCATGGCCGGGTTCCTGAGCGATCGCGCCACTCCCGGGGTCGAGATCGTGGCCACGGGTCGCTATGCACGCACCATTGCCATCGGCCCGGATCGAGGCGTGCTTGTGGTGCGCCCCTTCACCGGCAACCGGTTCTGGGTCGAGGTCCGCTTTCCGCGCCTGTCCGCGCTGCCGGCCATCATCGCCAGGGTCCGGCGCGTGTTCGACCTCGCCGCCGATCCGGTCGCCATCGGCGCTCAACTTGGCCAGGATGCGACCCTGGCGCCGCTATTGGCGGCACGTCCGGGGCTGCGAGTGCCCGGCGCCTGGGACGGGTTCGAACTCGCCAACCGCGCGATCCTCGGCCAGCAGATCACAGTCACCGCTGCCACGGCCCTAGTTGGCAAGATCGTCGCCGCCCACGGCGAGCCCTTGCCACCCCAATACATGGG
>JBOHJU010000302.1:0-3136 GCA_050728755.1 Methylocella sp. | reverse complement strand
ACCCCCCATAGCCGCGATAGCCCCCGAAGCCCCCGCGATAGCCTCCGAAGGCGTGATAGCCGCCAAAGCCACCACGGTAGCCGCCAAAGCCCCCGAATCCACGCCCGCCGCCAAAGCCACCACGGTAGCCGCCAAAGCCCCCGAATCCACGCCCGCCGCCAAAGCCACCAAAGTGACCGCCGCCACCGCCAAAGTGACCGCCGCCGCCGCCATGCCAGCCGCCGAAACCGAATGCCGATTCCGAAGCGCTCAAGCTCAGTCCAAGGCCGAGCACCACGGCACACGGGAACACATAAAAGCGTTCCAGCAAACGTTGCGTTCGTGGAGATAAAACTAGCGCTCTGGAAAGTTTCTGAAGCGCGCCCTCGCGCAAAATAGGGCGCTCGACGCCGCCCTGCACTTGGGAACTCAACCCCGCCACTGCAGCGTGAGTTTTGTTCCCCGCCGGGCCAGGCCCAAAGGTTCCGCCACCTATCGCCATATGAGGTCATGCCTCCCGCCAGGCGCTTTCGCTTTTGCCCGGACTTGCCCGGCCTCGAAGCGCACCTTGCGCTTGGCTGACGAGGTTATCTAACATGCCGACGGCCAATGCCCATAGGCGCGGCGCCTTCACTTAAAACGCGCCTCTCGTTCAATTCCTCGATCTCGCGCAAGATTTGCCGCGAAAATCATGCCTTCGCCGGCTGCTTGCTTGCGATCTTCTTGTCCGCCAAATGCGCCGCGAGCTCGCCCGATTGGAACATTTCCCGGACAATGTCGCAGCCGCCGATGAATTCGCCCTTGATGTAAAGCTGAGGGATGGTCGGCCAATCGGAAAAGTCCTTGATCCCTTGCCGAATCTCGTCGCTGGCGAGGCAATCTACAGGTTTGTAGGAGACCCCCAGGGAATTCAGGATCTGGACGACTCGGCCCGAAAATCCGCATTGCGGAAAGTCCGGCGTTCCTTTCATAAACAAGACAACGTCGTTGCTGTCGATTGTCGATTGAATTTCATCCTTGATAGGCATTTGCCGGTCCTTTCAGGTTATCGGTCTTCGCGGGAAGATGTGGTGGAACTTACTTCGGCGCAAAAGTTTGAAGCTGCAGCGCATGCAAGGCGCCGCCCATGGTTTGGCCGAGCGCTTTATAGACGAGCTGATGCTGCTGGAGCTTGGATTTTCCGGCGAATTCCGAGGAAACGACGACCGCTGCATAATGGTTGTCGTCGCCGGCAAGGTCGGTGATTTCGACCTTGGCGTCCGGAATACCCTGCTTGATCAGGCGCGCGATTTCAGATGATGGCAGGGGCATCGGGTAACCTTCCTCATTATCTTTTTCGTCTTTTCAACTTTCTCGTCTTTATTCTCGTCAAGGATTCGCCCCGGCCATGTAACCAGGAAGCCACCCTTCATGGACCCGAACCAGGTCGTTCAGCAATATGGCGGTCCCAAAGCCAAGGGTCAACGTATCTCCGCCGGTAACGCCGAGGATTTCGCAAGCCACGCCCGCGGTTTTCGCCGCATCCCGGACCGCCGCCGCGATTTCCGGCGCGGTAGTGACGATATATCTGGCCTGATCCTCGCCGAAGAGAAAACCAAACTCCGGGAGCGGCGGTGAGACCTCGATCGAAGCGCCAATTGCGCCCGCCATCGCCATCTCGGCGAGCGCCACCGCCAAACCGCCGTCTGAGACGTCGTGCACGGCGGTCACCGCGTCGCTTTCGATGAGACCCCGCACAAAATTGCCATTGCGCCTTTCCGCGGCAAGATTGACCGGGGGCGGCGCGCCATCCTCGCGGCCGCAAATATCGCGCAGATAGAGGGACTGGCCGAGCCAGCCTGCCGTCTTTCCGATCAAGAGAATTTTCTCGCCCGGCCGCTTGAACGGCAACGTCGCGGTCCGGCGGACGTCTTCGATAAGGCCAACGCCGCCGATCGCGGGGGTGGGGAGGATCGCCCGGCCACTGCTCTCGTTGTAGAGCGACACATTGCCGGAAACGACCGGGAAACCGAGCGCGCGGCATGCCTCGCCGATCCCATCGATTGAGCCCACAAGCTGGCCCATGATCTCCGGCTTTTCCGGATCGCCGAAATTGAGATTGTCGGTGACCGCGCGGGGCAGAGCGCCGACGGCGGTCAGGTTGCGCCAGGCTTCGGCGACAGCCTGCTTCGCCCCCTCAAAAGGGTCGGCCTCGCAGTAGCGCTGCGTCACATCGGTGGTGAGCGCCAAGCCCTTGAGGCCATCGCCAATCCTGATCACCGCCGCGTCGCCGCCCGGCGGCTGCACCGTATTGCCAAGGATCAAATGATCGTATTGCTCAAAAATCCAGCGTTTGGAGCAAAGATCCGGGGACGCCAAGAGGCGCAGCAACGCCTCGGCATTGGAGGTCGGCGCGGCAACCGAAGCCGGATCTATATTGGGCCGTTTGGGCGGCGCAGCATGCGGGCGATCGTAGAGTGGCGCCGAATCGCCAAGTTCCTTGATCGGCAGATCGGCTTTGAGCACGCCTCGATGCGTGACCGTGAATCGCAGCCGGCCCGTGGTCTCGCCGATGACCGCGAAATCGAGGCCCCATTTGCAAAAGACCGCCGCCGCCTCTTTTTCCTTCGCCGGATCGAGCACCATCAGCATCCGCTCCTGGCTTTCCGACAGCAACATTTCATAGGCGGACATGCCGGCCTCGCGGCAGGGCACGCGATCGAGGTCGAGCGCAATCCCGAGATTGCCCTTCGCGCCCATTTCCACGCTCGAGGAGGTGAGGCCAGCCGCGCCCATGTCTTGGATCGCGATGATCGCGCCGGTTTGCATCAATTCAAGGCAGGCTTCGAGCAAGAGCTTCTCGGTGAAAGGATCGCCGACCTGCACCGTTGGGCGCTTTTCCTCAGCGTCGGCCTCGAAAGCGGCCGATGCCATGGCCGCGCCATGGATTCCGTCGCGGCCGGTCTTCGAGCCGAGATAAACGATCTTGTTGCCGATCCCGCGGGCCTTGGCGTAGAAAATCCCGTCCGTCTTGGCGATGCCCACCGCCATCGCGTTGACCAGAATATTGCCGTCGTAGCTCTTGTCGAAATTCGTTGATCCGCCGACGGTGGGCACGCCAAAGCTGTTGCCATAGGCGCCGATCCCGGCGACGACGCCCGCAACGAGATGGCGCGTG
>JBOHJU010000301.1:0-3157 GCA_050728755.1 Methylocella sp. | reverse complement strand
GCCATGGGCGCGATCGCACGGGAAATCGGGCCGCGCCTTGTGCCCGGGGCGATCGTGTCCGATGTTGGGTCGGTCAAGGCCTCGATCATCAAGGCGGTCGCGCCGCATTTGCCTGCCATAGTCCATTTCGTCCCGTCGCATCCAGTGGCCGGGACCGAGCAATCTGGCCCGGACGCTGGATTTTCGACGCTCTTCCTTAATCGCTGGACCATATTGACGCCGCCGGAGGGGACCAACCCCAAGGCCGTGGCAACGCTCGCTTCGTTCTGGACCGGCGCCGGCGCACATGTCGAAATCATGCAGCCCGCCCATCACGATCTGGTGCTTGCGATCACCAGCCATGTGCCGCATCTCATCGCCTACAATATCGTCGGCACCGCCGCCGATCTCGAGGAAGTCACGCGCTCCGAAGTCATAAAATTTTCCGCCGGGGGGTTTCGCGATTTTACCCGAATCGCCGCCTCCGATCCGACGATGTGGCGCGATATTTTCCTCAACAACAAGGAGGCGGTGCTCGAAATGCTCGGCCGCTTCAACGAGGATCTGAGGGCGCTTCAGCGCATGATCCGCAATGGCGACGCCGAAGCGCTGTTCGATCTCTTCACAAGAACCCGGGCGATTCGGCGCGGCATTATCGAGCAGGGCCAGGAAACCGCGGCTCCGGATTTCGGCCGCCGGGCGGGCGAGACGTGACGCATTTTCTCGCCCGGAGCCGCGTTTGGCGGATCAATAGAGCGGTGGAATTTGGATTTGCGTGCGGACCGGGCCGATCGACAGAAAGCCCTCGGAAAGTGTCAACGGCAGATTCACCTGCCCCCTGCCGCCGCCTTGGCCCTCGCCGAGCAGCCCCGACAGAACCTGGCCAGCGGTGATGAGCGCGGGATCGACGCCCAATTTGCGAAAGGCCTTGTCGAGCCCAGCGAAACTAGCGTCGAGCTTGCCTTTCACACGGTGCCGGCCGTCGAGTTCAAAGCCGCCCTTGGCATCGAAAATAATCTGGCCGCTCGTCAGCCGCGCGGCCGTGATGTCGAGATGACCGTTCGCCGTGCGCCAATTTTCGAGAAAATCCTGGAGCGTTTCCGCCCCGCGTAAATGGACTTGCGATATTGTGCCTCTGACCTGCATGTCAACGGGAAGTTCTGTGTCCAAAAGGCTATTGAGCGCCGGAATCGAGCCCTGCATGAAGGAAACCATGAAATCATAGGCATGGTCCTGCCGGTCCTGCATCAGGACGAAATTGCTGCTGACATCGCCGAACGCTCCTTGCACCGGGCCGATCCCTCCTATTTTTCCCTGCAGCCGGACCTGTTTGCCGGCGAGAGTGACGCGATCGAGCGCGCCGTGCTCGCCTTCGAGATCGAGGAAAAGCTCTCCCCATTGCATCGTAATATCGAAGATGCCGTCGCTGGTTTTCGCGGCAAACGGCGGATCTAGTTCGGCCAGCACATTACCGCTCCGAAGAAGCGGCGAAGCGGCGCGGAAACCGCGCAAGGTCCCCGTCATTGTCTGGCCAAGGATTTCGCCTTGAAAGAGCAGATTGTCGCACGAAATCTCAATGGAAAACGGAAAGCCGCCGGTTTTCCAATCGGGGCATGACCACGCGCGGCCGAGCTGCTCCTCATGCGTCATCCAGGCTGTCACGGCGGCCGAGGTTTCGCGCGACTTGACGTACCAGAATGCCGGCCAGCCGATAGCCACCGCCAGGAGAACCGCGACGGGCCGCAGCAACGCGGAATGGGCGGCGAGGCGCTGCTTTGTGCCGAGGCCTTTGGACTGCATAAGATGTGTCCTATCAGCGTGTGCGTCAGCTCACCCGCGAGAGACGGCCGTATTTGCTTAAGCGGAGGTGAGTCAAGCTTCGCCGCAACGGTTCTCCTTGCGCGATCTTACATACGTCTCTCTTGCTTTTGTAATTTAGCCGTGTTAGGTAATTTTGCCGGTTGCTGGGCTGCTCCCGGCCAGATTCATCCACTTTCGAAATGGAGTCTTTGGTGCAACCAGAACGAGAGCTATTGCAAAAATGGGAGGCGCGGAACGTCTATGGGCGCTTCCATCCGGGTCTGGAGATCGGCACCGAGGGCCTGGTCCTCGGCGCGGGTACTCTGCTCGCCAAGGCAGCGGCCGATTCCCGTGGGAGGCCGCACCTGGCGATAGACGAACCGCGCGTCATGGCGCCGATCGCGGCCGCCTATGGGAAGCCCGTCGCGCCATATGTCATCGCGAGATTGCGCCGGGCGGCAGAACTTTGGGTCGAAGGCGAAAAAGCGCTCGCGCATATTCATCTCGCCCATGCGAACCTCCCGCCCTGCGGTGAGGATGAGACGCTTCGGCTTTTCCTCGCCGAGCAATGTTTTTCCGAGGGCATCACACCGGCCGAGCTGATGAAGGCGCAAGGGTATGTTTCGGCGCTGCTCGCGCTCCTGAAATACAATCCTGACCAGCCGCGCGTGCCGGCGGGCAGCGGGCGCGAAAGCGGCGAATGGACCTCGGGCGCCGGCGCTTCGGAAATTCAGACACCGCCGTCGGTGACTCTGGCGGTATCAAATAATGTGCAAGTAGCGCAGAGCATGAAATGCTCTGCCTTCATTACGCAAAATTGTAAAGGAAGTATCATGCGTGAATTTCCAAGTAAATATCTTGATTTGAGCGTCGATCAATTACTTAAAGACGCGCAAGGTGGAGTTCAAGCTGCCGTAAAGGGAAAAAAGCTCCTTTTCGACAATCGGTTTCGAAAATAAGTGTATCACGAATAGCGGAGGAGGTAAAGGTGTCATCTGCAATTTTCGATACTATTAAGGCCATAGAGGACGCTAACCTACATTTTTATATAGAACGGACAAGACCAGACACCGTGCGATTGTCGGTGACTTTGGTCGGGGAAAGAATCGAAATCGATATATTCGATGATGATCATCTTGAAATTTCACGATTTCGCGGTGATGAATCCATCGAGGGTGGGAAAGAGCTGCTGGTACAGATTGTAAAAGCTCAGCGCACCCCCTGACCAGGGGTTGCGCTCCGGCCGTTCGCATCAGAAAATAATGCGTGCAATCCGGTTGTGCCGGATGCGCTGGTTCTTTTCTTTACGGAGGCATCATGAAGAAGTTTCTCGTCGCTTTGTTGACCGTTATAGCCCTGAGCGGAGCCATCCTTGTGG
>JBOHJU010000300.1:0-3175 GCA_050728755.1 Methylocella sp. | reverse complement strand
ACATTCGGATGCACCATGCCGCAGCCCAAAATTTCGAGCCAATCGTCGCCCTCGCCAAAGCGCATCTCGCCACCCTTGTGCGAGCATTGGATATCGACTTCCATCGACGGCTCGGTGAACGGAAAATAACTCGGCCGGAAGCGCATCTTGACGTCCGGCACCTCGAAAAAGGCTTTGCAGGATTCTTCGAGAATCCATTTGAGATGGCCAAGATGCGCCGACCGGTCGATGACCAGTCCTTCGACCTGGTGAAACATCGGCGTATGCGTCTGGTCGGAATCGCAACGGTAGGTGCGCCCCGGGCAAATGACCCGGATCGGCGGCTTTTGGGTCAGCATCGTGCGCACCTGCACCGGGCTCGTATGCGTGCGAAGCACCTTGCGCTGGCCTGTGGCGCCGGCATTGAAAAAGAAAGTGTCGTGCATGTCGCGCGCCGGATGGTCGGGCGGAAAGTTCAGTTTGGTGAAATTATAATCGTCGGTCTCGATGTCAGGCCCTTCAGCGATGGCAAACCCCATGTCGGCGAAAATGACCGCGAGTTCGTCCGTCACTTGGCTCACCGGATGGATGCGCCCCGCCTCGATCCCATGCTGGCGCACCGGCAAGGTGACATCGGCGATCTCCGCCTTGAGGCGGGCTTCGAGCGCCGCTTCCTTCAAAACCTCGCGCCTTGCGGCGAGCGCCTCCGTCACTTCGCCCTTGAGCGCATTGATCGCGGCGCCCTGCTCCTTGCGCTCAATCGGCGCCATCTTGCCAAGACCCGCGAGCAGGGCCGAAACCGTGCCTTTTTTTCCAAGCGCCGCGACCCGCACGGCTTCGAGCGTGGCTTCGTCTCGAGCGGCGGCGATTTTGCCAAGAATTTGCGCCTGCAGAGTGTTGAGGTCCGGCATGTTTGAGTGATCCAGGCGAAGCGCTGAGCGGCTTTTGGCACGCCCGCGAAGCAATGTCGAGACGCGGCGAAACGCTATTTCTCCCGCGTGGCCGACGCTATCCAGGCAAGATAGGCGCTCGCGCCGTTCTCGATACCCATCTCGACGATCTCGGGATTGGAATAGGTATGCGCCGCGCGAATGGCTCCTTCGACATCCGCGTAGTCGGTCGACTTAATCTTGCAAAACAGCATCCATTCATTCGCGCGCTGCACCGCGCCTTCCCACCGGTAAACGCTCTCGATTGGAAACATCTGGACGCATGCGGCAAGACGCTCCTCGACGAGACGCATGGCGATCGTCTCGGCGTTCGCCTTGTCGCCGCACGTTGTCATTACGAGCGCGAAAGCGGTTGGCATGGAGTGGTGTACCCGCCGAGGTTCGATTGTTCTAGCGCCGCCCGCCGATCCGTCTCGTCGCGCCGCGCAGCCACCGGCGCACGCCGGGCTCGACGAGGGGCGAAATTTGCCCTCGCACCCGTGCGTGATAGGCGTTCACCCAAGCGATTTCTTCGCCGTCGAGGAGTTTTGGTTCGATGAGCGATAGATCGAGCGGTGCGAGCGTCAGGGTCTCGAAACCCAGCATCTCGCGCTCAGAGCCCGCGATCTGCCGGCGCTCGACCACGACCAGATTTTCGATCCTGATGCCCCACTGCCCGGCCAGATAATACCCCGGTTCATTGGAGAGGATCATGCCGGGTTCGAGCGCGGCGGACCCGAGCTTCGAAATCCGTTGCGGCCCTTCGTGAACGGATAAATAAGAGCCGACGCCATGGCCGGTGCCGTGGTCGAAATCGAGACCCGCCCGCCACAAGAAAACCCGCGCCAACGCATCTATTTGCGCGCCTGTGGTGCCCTCCGGAAAAACCGCGCGGGCAATGGCGATATGGCCCTTGAGGACGCGGGTGAACCGGTCGCGCATCAGGGCGGTTGGCTTGCCCACCGCGAGGGTGCGGGTGACGTCGGTCGTGCCGTCCTCGTATTGGCCGCCCGAATCGATCAAAAATATCCCTTTGCGGATCTTGGCGTTGGTCTTGATGGTCACGCGATAATGCGGAATGGCGGCATTGGCGTTGGCGGCGGCGATCGACGGAAACGAAACGTCCTTCAGCTTGCCGGTGCCGCGGCGGAATGTTTCGAGCGCTTGCGCCGCATCGATCTCACTGATATTTCCGCCCGTCGCATGAATTGCAAACCAATGCAGAAAGCGGACCACCGCGGCCCCGTCCCGCAGATGCGCATTCCGCGCGCCTTCGAGTTCGGTCGCATTCTTGCGCGCCTTCATCGAGACGACTGGATCTTGGCCCAACTCGCAGGCGCCGCCGGCCTCTTTCAGGATCGCGGCGAGCTTGGCTGGCGCCGTGGCAGAATCGAACAGAACTTTCTTGTCTTGTTCGCCAACATCCTGGAGATCGCGCACGAGACGTTCCGGCTCTGCAATATCGGCGAGGCGAGAAAGCTTGCCGCGGGTAAGATTGTCGAGCTTGCGTGCGTCGACGTAAAGGCGCGGCTTGGCTTCCTTCAAAATCAACGCAAAAGCAAGCGGAAGGGGCGTATGCGCGACGTCATGGCCGCGAATATTGAAGACCCACGCCACCGCGTGCGGATCGCTGACCAGCAATGCATCCTTGGCCCCGAGCGTGGCGGCGGCTCGGGCAAGTTTCCGTTTCGCATTCTCGCCGGCAAATCTAAGCCCATACAAGGTAATCTTGCCAAGCGGCGGCGGCGGACGATCCGTCCAGATCATGTCGATTGGGTTCGGCTCCACGGCAACAAGCTCGGCGCCAGCGGCTTGCGCGGCCTTGCCGAGGAGCTTCACTTGGCGAGACGTGTGCAGCCACGGATCGTAGCCGAGCCGCGCCCCTTGGCTAAGGTTGGCTTCGAGCCACTCCGAAGGGTTCGTCTCGGTCCATGGCTCCGGTTTGAAGATCGCAAAATCGACTTGGTTCTTGAGCGCCAGGCTGTAGCGGCCATCGACAAAGATCGCGGCGCTCCCCGTGAGCACAATGGCAAGCCCGGCCGAACCAGTGAAACCGGAAAGCCAGGCGAGGCGCTCCTCGCACGCGGCGACATATTCGTTTTGGTGTTCGTCGGCGCGAGGAACCAGGAAGCCGTCCAGCCCGAGGCGAGCAAGTTCCGCCCGCAAAGCCGCGATCCTGGTCGCGCCCTGCGAGGGATCCGCTCGATCCTCGAAGGATTGATAGAGACATTCGAACATCGCGCCAGAGTAGGACCAGTCCGCCTCCG
>JBOHJU010000299.1:0-3180 GCA_050728755.1 Methylocella sp. | reverse complement strand
GACCGATCGCCTGCGCTCGGCATTGCTTACCTCGATTTCGCATGATTTGCGCACGCCGCTCGCCTCGATTCTCGGCTCCGCGACGAGTCTGATAAGCCATGGATGCGAGTTAGATAAAACCGTTCAAGCAAGCCTCTTGCGCACCATTCAAGAGGAGGCGGAACGGCTTAACCGATTCATTGGCAATCTGCTCGACATGACGCGGCTCGAGTCAGGGGCGCTTACCCCCCAGAACGGACCCGTCGACCTCTCCGACGTCATCGGCGCGACCGTCCAAAGAGCCTCTAAGATCCTGCGAAACCACCAAGTTGAAATTGCTCTTGAACCCAATATACCGATGGTCAAGGCCGATATGGTGCTGCTGGAGCAGGTGCTGTTCAATCTTTTCGACAATGCGGCAAAATACGCGCCGCTGGGTTCGCGCATCGACGTCGCGGCGGCGCGAAAGAATGGTTTTGTGGCTGTTCGCGTTCTCGATGAAGGCGACGGAATTCCGGAAGCCGATCTCGAGAGGGTTTTCGACAAGTTCTACCGGGTCCGCCGCGGCGACCGCCAGCGCGCCGGCGCGGGGCTCGGACTTGCGATCTGCCGCGGTTTCGTCGAAGCCATGGGAGGCAGGCTTACCGTTGCGAACCAGGCAGCCAGGAAAGGGGCGGTTTTTACGATCACGCTTCCGGCGTCCGGCACGCCGCTGCCGCCCGGGACGCTGCCATGACGCCTCGGGCAGGGCCGCCACGCGTTCTCATCGTCGACGACGAGCCGGCTATCGTTCGCTTTCTTAGCGCGAGCCTCGAAAGCCAGGGCTATCACGTGTCTGCCGCGGGCGATGCGCGGACCGCGCTCGACATGGTTCGCAGAGGCGCCGCCGATCTCCTTGTCCTCGACCTCGGTCTGCCGGACATGGACGGTCTCGACGTCGTCAGACGCATAAGGGAGAGCGGCGCGGCTCTGCCGATCATCATTCTTTCGAGCCGGGAAAAGGAAAGCGCCAAGGTCGAAGCGCTCGATCGCGGCGCCGACGATTACGTGACCAAGCCTTTCGGAATCGATGAGCTTCTGGCGCGCCTGCGCGCCGCGCAGCGCCATCGCCTCCAGCAGGAAGGCGAAAAGCCTTTGTTTCATGCCGGCGATCTTGGCGTCGATCTCGTGCGCCGGATCGTCACGGTGCGCGACAAGGAAATCAAGCTTTCGCCGCGCGAATACGAGGTTCTGCGGCTCATGGTGGCGCATGCGGGAAAGGTCCTGACCCATCGTTTCATGCTGCGGGAAGTTTGGGGCGGCGATGCGGATGTGCAATATCTGCGTATTTATATTCGTGCGCTGCGCCAGAAGATCGAGGCGGACGCCGAGCGGCCTTCCCATATTCTCACCGAGACCGGCGTCGGTTACCGGCTGCGCGAGCCGGACTAAATCCCGCCCAGCTTTTCCCGCTTCGCCGGAAAACCGCTAAATCAGCCTCGAAATCCTTGCAGGGAGACCGCCATGGAACTCGCCAGCCTTGTCGACCCGAGCCGGGTTGTTTTTGGTGCCCGCGCGAACACCAAGGAGCAGTTGCTCCGCGATCTCGCCTCTCGCGCCGCGGCATCGCTCAACCTCGATCCGGAGGCAATCTTCAATGCCTTGCAGGCCCGCGAGGAGCTAGGTTCCACCGGGCTTGGCGAGGGATTTGCTCTGCCGCACGCCCGTATCGAGGGCCTCGATCGCTTTTTCGGCATGTTCGCGCGGCTCAACCGGCCGATCAATTTCGACTCGGTCGATGGCAAGCCGATCGATCTAATTTTTCTTCTGCTCATTCCAGTGGCTGCCCAAAACGAGTGCCTTGCCGCGCTCGCCACCGTCTCGCGGTGCATGCGAGACAAAGAATTCGCGACGAAATTGCGCAAGGCCACAAGCGCGGCTGCGCTGTGTGCCCTACTTTGCGATCCCCAACATTCGTGATCTTCTACCGCTCGTTCGTGAACAGAGCTGATCGCATTTGACGAGGGCATCACTGCTCGCAGCCGGTCGTAGAGTGCGGCGATGCGGAGCCAGTCGGTATCGGCCGGACTGCGCGCGCGCATGGCAGGCTGCAAGCGCAGCTTGCAACGCATAGGGGCCATCGCCCCCGAGAGCATCGGCGCGGGCCAGCGCGTCAAGGCCTCGGCGGATCAGCAGTTGGTCCCAGCGCGCGGGATTCTGCTCGGTCAGCGGTACGAGGGCGCCGTCCGGCCCGATGCGTGCCGCTAAGCGCGATGCCTGGATTTCCATCAGGGCTACCAGGCCGAATACTTCGGCATCCTCCGGCATCAGTCCCGCCAGCATGCGGCCCAACCGTTGCGCCTCCAGGCACAGGCTCGGCCGGACAAGGTCGTCGCCCGCCGTGGCAGCATAGCCTTCATTGAAGATGAGGTAGATGACCTCCAGCACCGAGGAGAGCCGCGCCGCACGTTCGGCGCCGCGCGGCACCTCGAAGCTGAGTCCGGCCTTTACGATCGTCTTCTTCGCGCGGACGATGCGCTGGGCGATCGTCCCCTCGCTCGACAGGAAAGCACGAGCGATCTCGTCCGTCGTCAGTCCGCCGATGACACGCAGCGTAAGCGCCGCGCGGGCGTCGGCCGAAAGTACGGGGTGGCAGGCTGTGAAGATGAGGCCCAGCAGCTCGTCGCCAAGATCGTCGTTTAGGCCCACTTCGACCACCTCGGCCGTGCCGTCGAACTCGCCGTCAAGCTCCCGGGCGATCTCTTCATGCTTGCGCTCGCGCATCTTGTCGCGACGGATCGCGTCGATGGCGCGGCGTTTGGCGACTGTCATCAGCCAAGCGCCGGGATTGGCCGGAACGCTGGTTCTCGGCCATTCGGACAGGGCAATGACCAGGGCATCCTGAGCCAGTTCCTCTGCAAGATCGACATTGCGCACCACGCGGGTCAGGCCCACGATGAGCCTGGCCCGTTCGATCCGGAAAACCGCCTCGATCGCCTGATGCGTCTCGCCTGCAGTCATGCCGCCTTGTCGGCCAAAGCCATAAGGGAGGCAAGCAGGCTGCGGCCGACAGTCTCAGTTGCCGCTGAGCTTCTCGCGCGTCCGGTCATGGATTTCCGTGACCTCCGGCGTCAGATTCTCATCGCAAATCAGCCATCTCGTACAGCGGCCGGATTTCGATCTCGCTCGGTCCCGGCATGGGATTGGGGCAGCGCTTCACCC
>JBOHJU010000298.1:0-3235 GCA_050728755.1 Methylocella sp. | reverse complement strand
CGGCTCAAGGACTTCCGTCGCATCGCCACCCGCTACTACAAGCTCGCGCAAAACTTCTTTTCGGCCCTCTGCTTCGCCGCTACCTTAGCCTATTGGATCTGAATTAATTGAGTCCGGACCCTAGAAGATTCCGTGGACAATGTCACACCCCGTGCCGGAAACCGCCGGGCCTTGGAGCGGCGGCCAAAATCCCTCTCAACTCAAGTCCCGCAAATGGCGGTACACAACCGCCCGCGAGACGAAGCCGGTGACGATCGCATTCCCCGCCGCGATAAGTGCGATGGCGGCATAGATATTCCCCCCAAGCGAAAAATCGCCAAACATGGCTTCCAGCTGATCGCCGCCAGGCGTCGCCCGAAGCCACGCTGCCACGGTTCCCGACGCGAAAAAGACGAAGATCGCGAGCCCGCCGCCGATCGCGCCTCCGCGCAGGCCGAGCTGAAAAAAATGCCGCTGGAACTGGCGCGAAATATAGCCGTCGGCGGCGCCGACGAAATGCAAAACCTCGATGATCTCGCGATTGCCGGCCATCGCGCCTTGGGTCGCGAAAGCCACCGCCAAAATCATCGCGGCGAGCACAAGGGCAAAGATCACCGCGGCGGCGAGGACAACGCTCTTCGCCATGATCGCGAGCCGCTCTAGCCAGACGTGATGGTCGTCGAGAGTGGCGCCAGGAATGGCGCCGGAGAGCCTTTTGCGCAGAACGAAGGTATCCAAGCGTTCCTGTTTGTCGAGTGTGACGACGATGAGGCGCGGCACCGGCAGCTCGCTAAGATCGAGACCGGAACCGAGCCAAGGCCGCAAGAGCTCCTCGGATTGCGCCTTGGTGTAGGCGCGCACCGATGCAACCCCCGGCATCGCGCGGGCAAGTTCGACGGCCTTTGCCGAATCGGCGTCGAGGTCGCGGCCAGCCGTCGGGCGGATTTGAATTGTCATTTCGCGGGCGACCTCGTCCTGCCAGCTGCGCGATGCGTCGCTTATCAGAATTGCCGCGCCTGCGGTTAGCGAGGCAAGAAAAGTCATGATGGCGACCACCGTTACAAGCGCGCGCCCGGCGATCGAAGTTTCGGGGACAAGCGGCATCTCGCTCTTCATGCCGCGCTTGAGGCCTAGCCTTATGGTGCCGCGCAAATTCAACCGCTGCCCGTTCCCGCCGCCGCTTGGGCTCGCTCGCCCAAACCAGCTCAACCCTGCCTCATAGCATGGGGCGCGAAAGGCTTGGCAATCATTGTGCAGCGATGTAATTCCACCGGGAGTTACAAGGTTGATGGCGTGTCCCGCCGCTCGCGCTGCAGGCTATGCGTTTATGATTCTATGGCCTAGTTTGGGCACTATGAATCTGCGATACTTTTGCATGTAAGACAAAGGATTACGGCTCGTGCCGACAGCTTCCCTGATCCGCGTTGCCAAATTGGAAGAGCTTCATGGCGATGGCCCCCACGCGCTATCGGCCGACGGACTGGACGTCGTGGCCGTGCGGACACCGGCTGGGATGCGAGCCTTCGAGGGACGCTGTCCGCACCAGGGCGCGCTGCTCGGAGAGGGCGAGCTCGATGGAGACAAACTCGTCTGCCGAAACCATCGCTGGCGCTTCAGCGTCGACTCCGGTCAGCGTGAAGGCGGACCGGAACGTCTCGCCGCGTGTCCCGTCGTCGAACGAGAGCGCGCCATCTTCGTCGACGTTTCGGGGCTTTCGCGCGGGCCGGGCCGGATTTTGGCAAGGTGCACGTTGGACGATCTGCCAGGTCCGAGAGGGCTGCCGTTTTTGGGCAACTTCCACCAGCTCGACCTGACGAAGCTTCACCTCATCCTCGAACGCTGGGCCGCCCAATATGGACCGGTGTATTTGTTCCGTATGGGGTCGGCGCGCGTCGTGGCGCTCACCGACCCGAAGTGGTGTGAGGAGGTCCTGCGGGCGCGGCCCGAAACTTTTACCCGTCATTCCGGCATTGCTCTCGTATCTTCTGAAATCGGGGTCGACGGAGTTTTTTCTGCCGAGGGCGACGCCTGGCGCACGCAGCGGAGACTCGCCATGCAGGCGCTGGCTCAGAGTCACTTGTGCCGCCTGTATCCGAAGCTTCAGATTGTCACCGCCCGCCTGAAAAAGCGCTGGGATAGGTTAGCGGACGCCGGCGCGCCGCTCGATATCGTCGAAGATCTCAAACGTTTCACGGTGGACGTTACGACGCTCATCAGCTTCGGCCACGACCTCAACACGGTCGAGCAGGGGGACGACGTCATTCAGCGCAAGCTCGCGCTCGTGTTTCCGGAAGCAAATCGCCGGCTGTTCGCGTTGTTTCCGACGTGGAGGCTCGTCCGGCTCCCACGAGATCGCCGTCTGGACCGCGCTGTTGCGGAGGTCCGGGCTTGGCTTGGCGAGCTGGTAGCCGCCGCGCGTGCGCGCCTCGCGGCCGAGCCCGGATGCGCCGAGAAACCGTCGAATTTCCTGGAGGCCATGGTGTCGGCACGCGATGGCGAAGGTCGGCCTTTTTCCGACAAAATCATTTTCGGAAATCTCATGAGCATGCTGGTCGCGGGCGAAGACACGACTGCGGACACGTTGGGCTGGGCTGTCCATCAGCTGTGCGACAGCCCAGAGTCGGTGATGGAATTGCGGCGAGAGGCCGACGAGTTCCTTGGAACATCGGACGTGGCCGGCAACATCGAGACGGCGAACAGGCTTGCCTGGGCCGGCGCGGTTGCCAGCGAAACGATGCGTCTCCGCCCGGTAGCCCCGATCATATTCCTCGAAGCCAGAGTCGAGGCTTTAGTCGGTGATTTGCTCGTGCCGAAGGGAACTCGCGTAGCCGTGCTCACGCGTCCGGCGGCGTGCGATCCTGTTCACTTCGTCGAGCCCCAGGCCTTCCGGCCCTGGCGCTGGCTTGGCGAAACTACCGGCGCGCACGACGTATCGGCGCATATTCCGTTTGGTTCGGGTCCTCGCATTTGTCCCGGCCGCGCGCTCGCCCAGCTCGAGATGAAGCTGTTGCTTTCGATGCTCTACAGGAATTTCGATGTCGAACGGTTGGGGGCAGCGAAAGGCATCCTTGAGGACTTCGCAATTACGATGTCGCCCATAGGCCTGAAAGTGCGCCTGCGCCGCCGCTCCACGCCAACTTAGGGTTAAGACCTGATTAACCATGTTTTGATTCAAGAGGTTGGTCAACCGATTTGGAGGCTAACCGAGGGAATCGCATTTGGTTTGGTTCAACGACCGGCAATGGGCGAAGATCGC
>JBOHJU010000297.1:0-3247 GCA_050728755.1 Methylocella sp. | reverse complement strand
CGCCAAACGCCTCAAAACGCTCAAAGGTCTGACCCCCTATGAATACATCTGCAAAATCTGGACGAAAGAGCCGGACCGCTTTAAGGTCGATCCATTCCAGCACAACGTGGGACTAAACACCTAGATAGCCGCGGCCCGCATCGCGCGGTTTCCATTGGCGACCTTGCGCGGGATGACGGCTGGCCGCAAGGCCCGAGGCACTCCGGCCGGCTCGAAATGCGGCTTCGCGCGTACTTCAAGCCACAGTCTGTTGGAGGCCCTCTACGTTTTCGGGCGAGTGCTGCGAGTGTGCAATTGTTCGCCCGCGGCCGTGCTCAGGCATTACCGGCATCCGAGGAGAGTTGCCGAAGGTCGATGCCTGCCTTGCGGAACGCTCGCTCATACTTCGAATCCAAGGCGGAATCGAAGATGAGCGAGGGATCGGCCGGGCAATTGAGCCAGCCATTATGCCCCATTTCGGCCTCGAGTTGACCCGCCGCCCAACCGGCATAACCCAAGGCAAGCAGCGCCTGACCCGGTCCCGAGCCGCGGGCGATTGCCCGCAGAATATCGATAGTCGCGGTCAAGGACACGCCTCCCCCAATTGGCAAAGTGGAATTTTCGATGGAAAAATCGTTGGAATGAAGGACGAAACCGCGGCCGGTGTCGACGGGCCCCCCGTTCAGCACTAGCACGGAACTCGCCTCCGCCGGCAACCGAATCGCCTCCTCCGGGCCGATCACTTTAAGTTGCACCAGAAGCTGAGGAAAATCGACCCTTTCCAGCGGGCGGTTGACGACGATCCCCATCGCCCCCTCCTCGGAATGGGCGCAAACGTAAATGACCGAGCGGGCAAAGCGATCGTCCAGCATCCCGGGCATCGCAATAAGCAACTGCCCATCGAAAAAGCCGCTCTGGCTTTGCCGCGACGCCGACGGCGAAATTTTCGATCCCATGCCACACGCCTCAGAGGAGTTAGACGAAATTGAGACAATCGCGGTTGCGGCTTTCATCCCCGCAAATTAAGTTGACGGACACATCGGCCAACGAGCGGCATACTGCCATGCGAATGTCCTTCCAGCGTTCAAACCTTACGTGGAGAGCCGGTGTCCTCCTTGCCTGCGCGAACCTTTTGCCGCTTTTATTTCCCGCCAGTCTACACTGTGATCCTTACGCGAGCACGTGGGCATCCGGACAGAAATCGTCGTTGCGGCTGATTGCCGCTGGGGGCGGCCTGGCACAAAACGCCTATCGCGCCGGGATCGAAATCCGCCTCGATGCCGGCGCTCTCACATATTGGCGCATGCCAGGCGGCGCCGGCGTCCCGCCGGTATTTTCGTTCGAAGGCTCCGCGAATGCCTCGGGCATTGAGGTTTCCTATCCGGCACCGATTCGAATCAACGAGGACGGAATCGAGGCTTTCGGATATCGCGGCCGGGTGATTTTTCCGCTTCGCGTCACCCCCAAGGTTGTCACCCGTCCCGTCGTTTTGGTCTTGAACGTGTCCTACGCTGTTTGCAGCCGGATTTGCCTGCCGGCTAAAGCAGAGGCGAAGCTAACGCTGGTCCCCGCCAAAGGGGCCGGGACCGAAACCACGGGTCCGGACGCGCCCGCTATCGCCGCGGCGGAGGCCGCCGTGCCTCTCCGTCTAACCTCTAAACAACGCGACGCCAAAGTAGCGATCACGCGCGACGAAACGGCGCCTACGCCCACCTGGCGGCTTGCACCGCGCGGTGCTGGCGCGCAGGATCTCTTCGCCGAGGCCCCCCCAGGCTGGTATTTCGAGACACGAAAATCCGGCCTCCCAAACGAATTCCTGATCGTCGAAGTCGAAAAGCCGCGAACCGGCAGCCGCGCGCCCGTCCCTGTGATCTTGACCTTGCGGAATGAACGGCAAAGTTACGAGTTCGCGATTGACCTCGATGCCGCCGCGGCCCCATGACGCCTATTCAAGCCGGCGGCGGGACCCGCTCGCGATCGAACCAAAGCCAGGAAAAAACGAACCCCGCTTTTGCAATTCCTCGATCAAAGCCGCGTTTTCGCGTACCATAAAGCCTCGAGGGCAAGGCAAGCAGCAATCCGGCGCCCGTGACACAAGGAGCGGCGATGGCAATCCAGAACGGCGATACGATCCCCAACGCAACATTTACGGTCATGGCGCCGGATGGCCCGCAACTGCGGACCACGGATCAGATTTTCAAAGGCCATAGAGTGGTCCTTTTCGGCGTGGCCGGCGCCTTTACACCGGTGTGCGACAAACATCATTTGCCAGGTTTTCTCGGCAACCTCGAGCAATTCAAGGCGAAGGGAGTGGATGAGATCGCGGTGACCGGCGTCAACGATATTTTCGTCATGGACGCGTGGGCAAAAAGCGCCGGAGCCAATGGCAAGATCACCTTTCTCGCCGACGGCAACGGCGATTTCGCGCGCGCGCTCGGGCTTTCGCTTGATCTCACAGCGCGCGGGCTTGGCGTCCGCTCGCAGCGCTATGCGATGCTTGTCGACAATGGCGTGGTGCGAAAGCTCAACGTCGAAGCGGCGCCAGACAAGGCCGAAACGTCAAGCGCGGAAGCCCTGCTGAAGCAGCTGTAGGTCCTCTCGCTCTTACGGCGGGCTATGGCGCCCCGCCGCTTCGCCGGCGCGTCCTCGCCTCAGCCATGTTACCGAGGCGAATGCGCCGAGCCACGAACCCGCTGCGGCAAACAGGACGTAGATGGCGTTTTCCGTATAGCTGATTACCGCAAAAGCCGACAGCAGATACCAGATGGCGCTCCAGTTCGCGGCCCAAACACGACGTCTGCCGGTCACGGCGGCGTTGAAGAACACGTAGGCCGCATCCGTCGCAGCGGTGGAGGCGAGCACGCCCATTGCGATGAGCGGGTTGATTGTGAGGATCATGCGAGGATATTCCTTGGGGCTGCTTCAAGTGCCGGCTTACGGTATTGGCAACCGTTCTTTCTGGGACAAGCGCTATGCGGTAACCCCGCAACTTGGAAATGGCCGGGTTTGCGCGGCTACGCCGCCGTTCGCAAGAATGAGTTCGTCCGCAGGGCCATACAAGATCATAAGGTCACGTCCTTCCACGACATTTGCTGCGGCGACCTCTGCTGGCTCGACAGCGAAATTGCCGAAGCGTGCCATTTATCTTGGGTGCGATATTTCGGAGATCATAATCGAGCGCAACACGGCAAGGCACGTTGCGTCTCTTCTCTGCGATTCGCCATTCACGATATTGCTGCCGAGCCGCTCACGGCGAACGCCGATCTTC
>JBOHJU010000296.1:0-3273 GCA_050728755.1 Methylocella sp. | reverse complement strand
AGGGTGGCGAGGCGTTGCGCCGCCTTGATGATCCGGGCAAGAAAATCGGCGCGCTCGACGTAGCGCGCAAGCCAGTAAAGGTTGTCCGCCGTGCGGGAAAGCATTGCCTGCCTCTAAAGCATGACCCCGAAAAACCGGACTTTTTGGACAAGATCATGCGTTAAAACTAACCGGCATAGAGCATGATCGATTTCAACTTGTCGATTGGTTTTGGCTTTGCCACGGGAGATTGTCGTCGAATATCGAATCCTCGACAATCCAGGTATCCTTGGTGCCGCCGCCCTGGCTCGAATTGACGACGAGCGATTTTTCCTTCAAGGCCACTCTTGTCAATCCGCCCGGCACGACCCGGACACCGTTCGCCCCGGTCAGAACGAAGGGCCGCAAATCGACATGGCGCGGCGCGACGCCGGCATCGAAAAAAGTCGGGGTTGTGGAGAGCGCGAGCGTTGGTTGAGCAATGAAATTATCGGGATCGCGGGCGAGTTTCGTCGCGAAAACCTCGTGTTCGGCCTTCGAGGCATGCGGCCCGACAAGCATGCCGTAGCCGCCCGAGCCGTTTACTTCCTTTACAACGAGTTCGGCGAGATGTTCCTGAACATAACGCAAAGCGCTGGGCTCGCGGCAACGCCACGTCGGCACGTTGTTCAAAATCGCGGTTTCGCCGAGATAAAATTTGATAATGTCCGGCACATAGGTATAGATCGCCTTGTCGTCGGCTATGCCGGTGCCGACGGCATTGGTGAGGGTCACATTGCCCGCCCGGTAGGCGCCCATCAGGCCGGCGACGCCGATGATCGACTCTTTCTTGAACGCGCGCGGATCGAGAAAACCGTCGTCGATCCGACGATAGACGACATCGACTCTTTTCGCGCCCTCCGTGGTGCGCATATAGACGACATCGTCCTCGACAAGCAGATCGCCGCCCTCGACGAGCTCGACGCCGAGCTTATCGGCCAGGAACGAATGTTCGTAATAGGCCGAGTTGAACCGGCCGGGCGTCAAGACCACGATGGTGGGCTCGCCGGCCGCCGCCGGGGGCGCCAGCGAACGCAAGGCGGCGAGCAGGGCATCTGGATAATTCTCGATCGGGGCGACGCGATGCTCGGCGAAAAGGTCGGGCGCGAGCCGGATCATGACCTCGCGATTTTCCAACATGTAAGAGACCCCCGACGGGGTGCGCAAATTATCTTCGAGCACGTAGAAATCGTCTTCGCCGGTGCGGACCACATCGATGCCGGCGATATGGACGTAAATATCGTGCGGCACGCGAAAGCCAGCCATTTCGGGCCGGAATTCGGCATTGCGTACGACAAGGCTGGCCGGGATGCGCCCCGCCTTGAGGATTTCTTGAGCCCCATAGATATCGGCAAGGAACAGGTTGAGGGCTTTCACCCGCTGCACGAGGCCTCTTTCGAGAAGCGTCCATTCCGACCGCAGCATCATGCGCGGGATAATGTCGAAAGGGATCAACCGCTCGGCGCCGTCCGTTTCTCCTTCGCCATAAACAGCGAAGGTGATGCCGATCCGGCGAAACAACAGCTCCGCTTGCGCGCGGCGCGCGGCAAGTAGCCCGGCCGGCGTCGCCGCGAGCCAGCTCGCGATCTTGCCATAGACTGGCCGGATCGCGCCGTCCGCCAAGGTCATTTCATCGAAACATCGTGGCTCCGGCATTGGCCCGCGCTCTTTGCCGCTGACGGTCTTCGTTACGGTTGGCGTTAGGATGGAACTAGGCTAACTGCGGCGATTGGCTCACCAGGAACTTGGAAGCATTTATCTTGCCAGAGTTTGGCAAAAAGGCCAGAGAACACCCCGAGGACACCCAGGAAGTCGCGATGGCGGCGCCTGCGCGCAGCCGCGCCGCGCATGGACGATCGGTCGACGGACCTCGTTCCTCGCCCGCGAAGCCGCCGTTTCGAAGCACGTGGGCGAAGACCGAATACGCCATCCGCGGTTCTCTCGTCCTTCGAGACGGCGCTTCGCGCCTCCTCAGGAAGAGGGAACCCTTCACCCCGCCGCCCCGCCACGCCTCATTTCGAAGCGAAGGCGGGCGCGTCTTCGTGTCGAATATTCTTCTTCGAGGGCCACCATGCGCCGCTTAAGATATGCCCAGGCAGGCTTATGGTCAAAGCCGCCAAAATAATGCCGGCGACGATATCGACAAAATAGTGCCCCCCATGGCGGGAGAGGACAAGATGACGAGCAGATTTAAAGCCAGCAATGGGATCTTGAGCAAGCGCAACGGCCTTGCCGCGTAGGCGCATAGCACGGCGAGCGTGGCGTGGAAGGAAGGAAAGACCACCAGGCCTTGATTATTCAACGAGTCGATGGTGCGTAAGGTGCCGTCGCGCAGGTCGGCCCATTGGGCAACGTAACCGGTGGTGGAGGCTACGGGCAGGTGGTAGTAGACAAAAGCGCCCGCGGCAGGGGTGAGTGTCCCGATATCCAAGGCGGCAATCACTGAAACCATGAACCAGAGTAAAAATGCCCTTGCCTGGTTGTGGTGGCCGAGCAGTTCCAGGGCGAAGAACAGGATCAGCGTCTCCGGGCCAAGGCTCATGTATGCCGCGCGCGCGCCGGCTTCGATCGCCGGGTGACGGGCGAGCCAGTGGTACATATCAAGCCAATTCAGGCCGAGCGCATGATCGGCGGTTGCCAATGCCTCATCCCATCTTGGCAAGGGCAGAATACCGGTGAGAATGAAACTCAGAATTGAAACGGCATTGGTGAACAGCACCAGCGAGATAACGGTGCGAGTGAGGTGGGCTAATCTATGGGTTGTCCGGGGGAAACTTCTCCATCGGCGGCAAATCACAAGCACCAGGGCCAGAACGATCGATCCAGCGAGGATCCGCAGTTGCGAGGATGCTTCCAGGCGAAAGGAGGTTTCCGCGAGAAGGATGGCATCGGAGACAGCGACGACCAGGATGATGGGCCACTCTATCGGCATCGAGGTAGCTCCATGCAAGTTTAATGGAAAGCACCGGCGGCGAGCCAGATCGCGGTGTCCGGATAAAGAATGAGGCCGGCGGTCGCGAGGGCAATACCAAAAGGAATGCCAGTGCCGGGTTCATGCAGGCGAGTGGCCCATTGGCGTGCCATGAGAGCGCCCGGCAATGGCCATTTTCGCAGCACGATGATCGAGACGTTAGACCGGGATGAATTTAGGTTGAAGCGTACCCGGCATGCGCGAGGTATCCCTGGCACTCGTCTGGTTTGAAGCAGTCGAGCAATTGGCCGATGCGTTTCCATGTCGTGTCAAAGGTTCGTTCT
>JBOHJU010000295.1:0-3275 GCA_050728755.1 Methylocella sp. | reverse complement strand
CGATGCGCCAAGCCTTGTTCCGGCAGCAAGCAAAACCTCGCCATCGGCAAAGTCGATCCCCTTGGCGCGAATGTGGCGGCCGCTCGCGACGCTTTGCAGAGGTTCGACGAAACCTGCTTCCACGCGAGCGTTTTCCTGGATCAAAATCGTGTCGCAGCCATCCGGCACCGGCGCCCCGGTGAAAATCCGCACGGCTTGCTTGGGGCCAAGGAAACCCGGAAAACCATGCCCGGCCGTGCTTTCGCCAATCTGTTTCAACTTGACCGGCAGTTCCGCGAGGTCCCGCGCACGCACTGCATAACCGTCCATGGCGGAGACCGCCTTGGGCGGCTGGGTCCGCTTGGCGGCGAGATCGAAAGCAAGTGTTCGTCCCGTCGCGCGTTCGAGGGGGACAATTTCGACCGGCCGGTCTTTCGAAACATCCGCCAGAATACGCGCGCGGGCCTGCGGCACGGTCAAAAGCGGTTCGCCATTCATGTTTCCGCTCAGTTTTGCTAGCGATACAATCTCCAGTTTAGTACCGATCTGATTAACTCGGGAGAAAAACAAGGGAGGAAATTTTTATGAGTTTCAAGCAGAGCTGCACGAGCTTCGGATTGATTCTCATGCTTTTGATGACAATGGCTGCGCCAGTGAGTGCAAAAGGCTGTAGCCGCAAAATGGGCCCTTTCTACACCTTCGACGAAGCCGAAGTTGCCGCGCAACAAGCAGTGGACGCGGGACACGAGACGTCTGGCGTCTATGGAAACCCCGCCGTGTATTCGGATACGCCTAACCGTAGATACCGTAAATACCGTCGATACCATAGACACCGCAGATACTTTTTCAACGTATTCGTCCCGTGCTAAACCCATTTCAGAGCGTTTCGATGATCTTGCAGGGTCATGCGGGAAACGCCTATTCGCGCGAAAAATCTCCAGACTTGCCGCCGCTTTTGCGCACGAGCGCAATTCCCTCGATCCGCATCGAGCGGTCGGCTGCTTTTAGCATGTCGTAGATCGTCAGGCAGGCGATAGAGACGGCGGTCAATGCCTCCATTTCGACGCCGGTCTGGCCCACCACTTTGGCGGTTGCGCGGACCCTTATGCCAGGCAAAGCGGGATCCGGTTCAAGATCGACCGAAACCTTGGTCAAGGCCAGCGAATGGCAGAGCGGGATCAGATCGTGGGTCTTCTTGGCCGCCATGATCGCGGCGATCCGGGCCGCGGCGAAGACATCGCCCTTCTTGGCATTGCCCGACAAGGCAAGTTCCAACGTCGCCTTTGCCATGACGATCCTGCCTTCCGCGATCGCGGCGCGCTCGGTCGCGGCCTTACCCGAAACATCGACCATGTGGGCCTGTCCAGCGGCGGAGAGATGCGTGAGGTCCGGCATGGCGGTCCCTTCAATTAAAACGAGGGGATGGAGAGCGGACGCGCAGCCCGTTCTTGGGTCATAGTCGCGGAAATAATTGTAATGCAGTTTCGTGCCCTGGTCGAAGAATTGCCCCGGAAAGCGGAGCTCGTAGGTGAAGGTGCCCTGGGGGTCGCCATTGCCGAAGGGATCATGGGTCCACAGCCACACCACCGCGCCGGAAGCGTCGGTGATCTGATGCGGGCTCCCGAGATGATCGGGCGCGATATAGTATCGCACGCCCGGCTGATTCACCGCGACCGGCAAATCCCCGAGCCACGCCGTCTCCCACAAAGGGTTGCCGCCGCCGTCGTATTTCCCGGTCAGATGACCCGCCTCGTCATAGACGAAGAAGAACTGCGGAGTACCGGCCGCAACCTCGGCAATCCGCTGCCCGAGCCCGTTGATCAGCCAGCCCGTGCCAATCGCTCCGACAAAAGACTCGGTCTGACGATTTCGCGCGTCGTAAGAGAAGCTGTAACCGGAAAACGGCGTCGAATAGGAGAGCATGTTGCCATTGGCATCATAGGCGAAGCTCCCGGCCCCGCTGCCGCCCATGCTCAGCAAACGATTGCTGGCGGCGTCGTAATTGTACGTCAGCGAAACCGGCGGCGTGGCGTTGTCGAGATAACTCGCCCGGTTGCCGTCCACGTCGTAAGTGTAGGTTGCGGGACTATTTAAATGCTGCCGGTGCGCGATGCTTTACGAACAATTCCCAAGATTTTTTGAAGGAAAGTTTTTGGTTTTTTATCAGGAAATCCGTGCGATTCCGCCCACCATTTTCTCAATTCTCTGGATTTCGCATGATAAAATTTTGATTTTGCCGAATCCTTAGGTTGGTCAAGCATTCCAAATGCATAAATTTGACCAAGGGCGATGGCTGCTTCTGGTGATTTCATTTCAAAAGCTTTCAAGAACCATTGCAGCGCCGCCGCTTCATCTTTGGCAACGCCTGTACCTTCTCTCAACATCCATCCCACACCAGCTGCAGAATCGGCGTCTCCCAATTCCGCAGCCTTTTTGAACCATGTAAACGCCGTCTGCAAATCCGGAGCGGAGCCGCGCAGACCTTCTCGATATAAATCTCCTAATGTCGACGCTGCTCTGGCATATCCCTGTTCCGCGGCAGCTAATCTGAGTTTATGCGCCTCTGCTGGGTCGGGAGTTTCAAACGAAAGGTTTAACTGCGCAGGTGCAAATCCTCCCACAGCGGCTTTACGGCACCAATCCACCGCAATCTTCCCTAGTTCCTCATTGTCAGTGCCAGATTGATGTTTCTCGGGCCCATTCGCATAAAACAGCATATATTGCGCCGGAGCAAAACCCCGCTCGCCTGAGCGGCGATACCAATCGTGCGCTTCGGCAATATTTTTGCTAAACCCCAACCCGCTTTCTTTCAGGAAGCCGAGAAGGAATTGCATTTCGCGCACACCTTCGTGTGCCATTCGTTCAACTACTGCCAGTCTCATGAACCGCCACCCCTGATCGCTTTGAACGTTATGTGGCAAACCTTCATGAACAGCCTCTAATTATTAAAATTTGATGGTGTCAAGTGGCGCTACTTTATAAAGCGGACATTGTTGGTTATGCGATGCAGCAGCTAAGTTGAAACTGATTACCGCTTTATTCCAAATGATTACATCTACTGGAATAACATTGCCTACAAGATTTGGCTTAGTATCTACCAAATTCTGACGCACTATGTTAAGCTCACGCTGATTCGCCGCACATGGGTCAGCCCTTGCCAGCGCACCAATTATACCAATCGCCCTAAGTTTTGACCTGTGCCCATTTTCTGGTTCCTATTGAGGTAATGAGCTCGGATTTGGCCATCAGGGCGTTCCAGGCGTCGCAACAGGCGTCAAGAATTGCCTCGTAGCTGT
>JBOHJU010000294.1:0-3277 GCA_050728755.1 Methylocella sp. | reverse complement strand
CGTTCGGGGCCCAGGTCGGCCCCTCGTTGTGAAAGCCCTCGGTGAGGATCCGCTCGCCAGATCCATCGGGGTGCATGACACCAATTGCGAATAAACCGGCCCTTTGCTTGGTAAAGGCGATATAGTCGCCTTTCGGCGACCAGACCGGCGTCGAATAGCGTCCCTCGCCAAATGAAATGCGTTTCGGACCCTCCCCGCTCGCCGACATCACATAGATCTGCTGGGTGCCGCCGCGGTCCGATTCGAACACGATTTGGGTGCCGTCAGGCGAATAGGACGGCGACGTGTCGATCGCGTTGGAATCGGTGAGCCGCGTTGTCGTGCGCGTGAGCAAATCCATGGTGTAGAGATTCGACGTCATGCCTTGGGCAAGCGACATCACGACTTTTTGCCCATCGGGCGAAAAACGCGGCGCGAAGGTCATGCCTGGGAAATTGCCGACGACCTCGCGCTGGCCGGTCTCGATGTTCAATAACAACACTTTCGGATCGGATGCGCCAAATGACATATATGTCACGTCTTGCGACGAAGGCGAAAACTGCGGCGTCACGACGAGATCGTCGCCCCGCGTCATATAGCGCAGATTGGCGCCGTCCTGATCCATGATCGCCAGCCGCTTGCGGCGGTGCTCCGGCGGGCCGGTCTCGTCAACAAAGGCAATCCGCGTATCGAAAAAGCCTTGCTCGCCGGTAATCCGCGAAAAGATCGCATCCGAGACGATATGCGCGACACGGCGCGCATTGCTCGGATCGGTGACATATTGGCTGCCGGCGATTTGCTTGCCGGTCGCCACGTCCCAGAGCCGGAACTCGGTTTGTAGCCTTCCGTCCGAGGCCCGGCTCGTCCGCCCGGTCACCACGAATTGGGCATTGATCATGCGCCAGGAATCGAACCGCGGCACCTGGTCCGGATTGGCAATCGTCTCAACGAAGGTCTGCGGATCGATGGGCGCGAGAAACACGGAACGCTTGAAATTATTGGTGACTATGGCGGTCAACTGGGCGCTGGCCGCCGCATCGCCGGAAAATGCCGTCACCGCGATCGGTATTGGTTTGAATTCTCCCGCGCCGTGCACATCGAGATAGCGGTCCTGCTGGGCATGGGCCGGTGGCGCGAACCCTAAGCCGCCAAGCAAGATCGCGGCCGTCAGAAATGCGACGCACATTCCGATGACGGCTTGAAGATTGCACCGCGTACGCGAACGAAACTGGGAGAAGGAAAATTTCACAGCATCTCCTTTGGATCGAAGCGAACGACCCGGCCTTTCCATTGGTCGTAATAGGCCTGATATTGGGAAGGTATCCGCAGCGGATCGCAGCGCCGCACCGCCCGCATCGCGCTTTCGGCCAGAGCGCGCAAATTGGGGTCGGACGGCGGGTTGAGAAGCACCGGCGGGCCAATTAACGAACCATCCGGCGTATATTGGACATGAATCTCGGGAACGTATTTTTGCGCCTCACCGAGCCCGGCAAAGTTCCAGCACCGCTTATATTGCTCTTGCAACAGCCCATCGAGCTGGTCCCAGAGGGATGGCGACATTTTGGCCGCGCTTGCCGCCGGCGAACCGAGCGAGGCGATTTGAGCGAGATCTTGCCCGCTCGCCTGTTTTCCTTGCGCCGCCTCCTTGTTCAGAAACTTGGCGATGTCGCCAGGGTCGAATTTTTGCGTCGGCTCGGCGGCCACCTCGCCGGACCTCGGCTTGGCGGCCGGCTTTTGTTTTTCCTTGTGCTTTTCCTGATCGAGCAGCTTCGCCAATTGATCCGGCTTGAATTTTGGCGCCGGCTTTTTTGGCGGCGCCAGCGGTTTCGGATGGGCTGGCTCCGGTGCGGCTGTTTCCTCCGCTTTGTCGACCGGCGGTGGCGGCGGCGCAACGGACTGCTTGACCGGCTCCGATTTCGGCGCTGGCTTCGCGGCTTCCCGGGCCGGGCGCGGCGGCGGCGAGGCCGCGCCATGTTCAGGCGGCTTAGGCGCGTCTTGCGGCAGGGCTTCGCCCAGATCGGCTTGATGTTTTAGTGGCGGGGGCGGCGCGGCGACATCCTTTGGCGCGTCGCTTGGCGAATGTTGTGGGTTTAACTCGGTGAGGTCGGAAATTTTTTCGGCCCGTTGGCGCGGCTTCACCTCGGCCGCTGTCTTTTCGCCCTTTACGATCAGATTGAATTGTTGGGCGCTGAGAACCTCGACCGGAACGCTGTCCTGCGCAGCGTCGAATTGCGGCGACTGTGATAATGAAACCAGCGCCACGGCGAGCAAGCCGATATGCACGCCGCCCGAGACCGCGAAGCCAGGATTTTCGGGCAAAGGCATGGCGGTTTAATTCTTGTTCGGATTGGTAACCAGCGCGACCTTTTTGTATCCGGCCGCGGTGATGATCGACATGACCTCCGCGATCCGTCCGTAATTCACTTGATTTGCACCGCGCACGTAGATCCGCTCATCGACACCGGAGGTCGCGACCTCCTTCAACTTGTCCGCGAGCCCCGTGACCAGCACCGGCTGATCCATGACGTAGACCAAGCCCCTGTCGTCGACGGCGACGGAGATCGGCTTTTGCTCGATGTTCAGCGCCGCGGCCTTCGTTCGTGGCAGGTCGATCGCAATGCCTGTCGCGAGCAGCGGCGCGGTCACCATGAAAATGATCAAAAGCACCAGGATGACATCGATAAAAGGCGTCATATTGATCTCGGCCATGGCGCGATAGCGCGGCATGCCGCGCCGCCCGCGCCTGCCCTTATTGCGTGCCGCAATGCCCGACATGCCCATATTCAAAATCTCCAGCGCATGGTTTCAAAATTGCCGGCGCGGAAAAATGCCGGCTTCTTCGATTGGCAATGATCAGGCCGCCCGGTCCTGAACGGTGTGCTGATCGATTTGACGCGACAGGATTGCGGAAAACTCATCGGCGAAACCCTCAAGCCGCGCTTGTTTCTTGGCGACGTCGCCCTGGAATTTATTGTAGGCGATCAGAGCAGGGATTGCCGCGAAGAGCCCGATCGCCGTCGCGAAAAGCGCCTCCGCTATGCCCGGCGCGACGACTGCAAGCGAGGTATTGCGCGACGCCGCGATCGAGCGAAACGCAGTCATGATGCCCCAGACCGTGCCGAACAGGCCGATGAAAGGGCCGGCCGAGGCAACCGTCGCCAGCACCAGCAAGCTGGATTCGAGCTTCTCGACCTCGCGGGCGATCGAAACGTCGAGGACTTTCTCGATCCGCGCCTGCAGGCCCATGAAGGACGAGGCCGCGCCTTGCACCGAACGCCGCCATTCCCGCATCGCCGCG
>JBOHJU010000293.1:0-3283 GCA_050728755.1 Methylocella sp. | reverse complement strand
ACCGATACACGCCTCGGCGTGCGACAAATGACGTTGCGTATCCGCGCTAACGGTTTGAATGATTCTCCAAAGTTGTTTTTCGGCGAGCTCTTGAAGACGCGAAGGATCGCAAGGGCCATCGAAGGCTCCTGGCCCATCGTTTTTTTCCTCGGCGCGGAGAATGTTGGCGGCGCGGCGATAGCCAGCAAGCAGATCCGTGCCATCTTCCGTGTCGAGAAAGCGCCCGAGCGCCTCGACGCGGGAAACGATCAGGAGGAGATCGTCTTGCCCCGGCAAGGCAAATACCGCATCGATGAGATCGTATCTCGCGCCGCGCTCGCGCAAGTAGACCTTGAGCCTCTCGCCGAAGAAGCCCATGAGCTCATCGAGCAAATCCTCCGGCGCGCCAACCGCCTCGTCCCCGGTGTCCACGAAGGCAGCTTGCGCGAACGCCGCGGCGAAAAGAGAACGCAGCGGAAGACGCAGTCTATTTTCGAGGACTAGCGCGATGACGCCGAGTGCCGCGCGGCGCAAACCGAAAGGGTCCTTGCCGCCGGTCGGCTTTTCGCCCATGGCAAAGAAGCCGGTCAGCATGTCGAGCTTATCGGCGAGCGCGACGCTGATCGCAACCGGCGCGCCCGGCACCCGATCGCTTTGCCCTTGCGGCTTGTAATGATCCTCGATCGCCTCGGCAACGCTCGCGTCCTCGCCTTGCGCGCACGCGTAATAGCGTCCCATCACGCCCTGCAGTTCGGGAAATTCGCCGACCATTTCCGAGGTCAGATCGGTCTTGGCAAGAAGGCCTGCGCGCTCAGCGAGGGCGATCTCGGCACCGGTATACGGCGCAATCGCGCGGGCAAGCCCGGCCAGTCGCTCAGCCCGCGCGCGCTGGGTGCCAAGCTTTGCATGGAAGACGATTTGATCGAGCTTTTCCAATCTCTCTTCGAGTTTGACCTTGAGGTCGGACTCCCAAAAAAACTTGGCGTCGGAAAGCCGCGCTTGCACGACGCGCCCATTGCCGGCGGCGATCGCCGCTCCGCCATCTTTTGCCTCGATGTTCGCCACCAGCAGGAATTTATGGCTGATGCGTCCGCTCGAAGGATCCTTCAACACGAAGCATTTTTGATTGACGCGGATCGTTGTCCTGATGACTTCCGGCGGGAGGTCGAGAAAAGCGGCATCGAATTCGCCAATCAGCGCCACTGGCCACTCGACCAGCCCCGCGACTTCGTGCAAGAGCGCTTCGTCCTCGACGAGTTCGAGCCCTTGCGCCAGGGCGAGGTCGCGCCCGTCATAAACGATGATGTCGCGCCGCCTTGTGGGATCGAGCACGACTTTGGCTTTTTCCAACGCCGCCACGTAATCGCCGAAACGGCGCACCTTGATTTTGCCGGGCGACATGAACCGGTGGCCGAAGGTGAAATTGCCTGCGGCAACGCCATCGACAACGAAAGGCACCACTTCGGTATCTTCGGTCTCGGGGCCGAACGTGGCGAGGATTGCGTGCAGCGGGCGCACCCAGCGCAGCGAGCCGGTCCGTGCCGAGGCCTCGCCCCAGCGCATTGATTTCGGCCATGGAAAGCCTCTTATTGCGGCGGGCAAGACCTCGGCCAAGATCTCGATCGAGTCCCTTCCCTTTTGCTCCATGACAGCGACATAGAATTCGCCTTTTTTGGAATTCCGTTGGATTTTGGCTTCCGCGAGCGATTTAAGACCAGCGCTTTTCAAAAAGCCTTGCACCGCGGCATCAGGCGCACCAACCCGCGGCCCGCGCTTTTCCTCGCGTGTATCCGGCTGGCGAGCCGGCAGTCCTGATATGTGCAGGGCGAGCCGCCGGGGGGTCGCGAAACTAGCGGCGTCCTCGTGCGAAAGGCCGCGCTCGCGTAAGGCTCCGGTGACGAGACGGCGGAGATCCTCGGCCGCCCGCGCCTGCATGCGGGCAGGAATTTCCTCGGATAATAGCTCGAGCAAAAGGTCGGGCATTGTGGCGTTTCAGCGCAAACTCGTGATCTCGTCACATAACAGCGAAAGCAACGGTCTCTAATCTATAAACGGACTTTAAAGGGAGCTTGACCGTCAGGAAAACGCTGCAAGTAACATTGTCGCGAGCAATTTCGGAGGACCGGAACAAACGCGCGGTACGGTCGTTTGTTAAGCTTCAAAGGAGGTCTATCATGCGTACAAAAGAAGTTTCCCTGCTCTCCGGTGCCGCCCTGCTTGCGCTTACGGTGACTGCTTCAGCCGGTCCTACGAGCGTAGCGAGCTCTAAGCTCCTAGCGCCGCCGCAAACACAGACCGAGCCGGTCGCGTATCGATATCATCACAGATACTATCACAGGTATTATGGTTGGAATCCAGGAGCTGCCGTTGCAGGCGCAGCGCTTGGCTTGGCTACGCTTCCGTTCGCGCTGGCAACAGGCGGCTATTACTACAGCCATCCCTACTATGGGTATGGCTACGGGTATCCCTACTATGGCTATGGGTATCCTTACTATTACTACTAATTAAGGCTCCCAGGCCTAATGTTATGGCGGCCGGCAGGTTGCCGGCCGCGCCGCACGCATTCGCCGACGGCATGGCCATCGCGCCGTAGCGTCACGGATTGACCGGATCTCTGCCGGCGGTCGATCAGTCACTACCTTACGCCAGTCACTACCTTGCGCCAGTCACTACCTTGCGCCGCGAGCAGCGGGCTACGCGGGTGGCGTATTAACGCTCTGAATGTTTTTCGCCATCAGCGAGAGCGCCCAAGGAGAGCGCCCAAAGAGCGGTGTTCCGGCACGTCAATAATAATAGCGATGGTGCCAGTGGTGCCGGTGATGGCGGTAAGCCGAGCGGTGCTCGTACGCCCAATGGCGATGGTAGCGCGGATGGATGCCGAGCACCCCGTTGACACCGCCGACCGCGCCACCAACCGCGCCGCCAACAATACCGCCAACCGGACCGGCGGCGGCATTGCCTTCCGCCGCGCCGCGTTGCATTCCTCCAACAACGCCTTGAGCATGAACCGCGACAGGCGCGGCGAGCAGAGCCGCAATCGCGCCGCACTTCAGAATTTTCAGCATTTTGTCCTCCAAATTACACGTTCGACATCTTGGCTTAACGTAAGTCGTTTCGCTCTAGCCGGTCACCGAAAGACCATCGTCAATCATGGGCGCCGCAACCCGGCGGGGCGTGCGCGGTGGCCCGTAAACGCCCCTGTATCGATTGGTTCAATCGATTACTTGAACCACCCGGCGTGTTCGCGGATCGACCAGAACAGGCTCGTCATTAACAACCGTGTAGCGGTAGCGGGGGGAAACGC
>JBOHJU010000292.1:0-3297 GCA_050728755.1 Methylocella sp. | reverse complement strand
CGCTCGACACGCTAAGCCGCAAAACCGCCGCAACAGATCGAACGCTCTCGCCCGCGGCAACACGGGCAACAGCCCGCTCCCGCAAATCCAATGAATAAGGTCTCGCCATCGCTGCCGGCCTCCATCCAGCCGACAGCTTGAATCAGATTTTCACGCGGTTGGGAATCCCATCGCGATTCAAACCAACATCATCCTGCTCTAGCTTTTCTGTTCACGGCTTCCATTCGGTCAAGGCGAGACGATCGCCCTGCCCGTGTCCCAATTCGAGAGAGTTTCCCGCTTTACCTAATCCCCGTGCAAGCGGCGGCACAGAAACTCCAGCTGGTCGAAGGTTTTGTAGCGCACCACCACTTGGCCGGCCTCGCCCTCTTTGGGCATGACCGTCACGTTCATCCCGAGCTGTTCCGTCAGCTTCTTTTCCATCGCACGCGTATCGGCGTCTTTTTCCGCGGCACCGCGATGGCGCGGTCCCTGCCCCTTGCCGCTAGAGCTCTCCGCCGCGCCTTCCAGCAGTTTTTCGGCGTCCCGGACCGAGAGGTTTTGGGAAACGATTTTTTCGGCGAGCGCATCCGGCTCGGCGCTCGCCAGGAGCACCCGCGCATGGCCGGCGGAAATCTTGCCCTCGCGCAGCAGCGACTTGGCGCGTTCCGGGAGCTTCAAAAGCCGCAAGCAATTGCTGACATGGCTGCGGCTCTTGCCGATCACCTTGGCGAGATCGGCCTGCGTATAGAGGAACTCGTCGCCAAGCCGCTCGTAGCCGGCCGCTTCCTCGAGGGGATCGAGGTCGGCTCTCTGGACGTTTTCGATGATCGCGAGTTCGAGCGCCTGCCGGTCGTCGGCGTTGATGCTGAGGATCGGCACCTCATGCAAGCCGGCGCGCTGCGCCGCAAGCCAGCGCCGCTCTCCGGCGATGATTTCGTAGCCGTCGGGAGCGCCCGGCACGGGGCGCGCGAGAATCGGCTGAATAATGCCTTTTTCCTTGATCGAGGCGGCGAGCTCGTCGAGGGAATCGCCGCCGAAATTCCGCCGCGGGTTGCGCGGATTGGGGCGGAGAAATTCGATCGGAATTTTTTGCGCCGCGCGGGCCGCTAGGGCGCTTCGCGTGGTTTCCCCGGCCCCGCCAAGAAGCGCGGCAAGACCGCGCCCGAGCCGCGGCGGTGCTACTTCGGCGGATTTAGCTGGCTTCATGCTGAAATACCCCGGTTGAGAATAATTCTATTGGGTGCCGGCCCTAGAACTCGGTCTGTTTCAAAGGCTCGCATACGACAACCTTCGCCTTCGCCCTGAGAAAGCCCGAGGGGCTGTCTCGCCCATCCGCGCCCTCGCCCCCGGCGGCCACGCCATTTCCGCGCTCGCGCTGGATCACTTCCGTCGCCAGTTTTAGATAGGCTTGGCTGCCGCTGCATTTAAGATCGTAGAGCAAAACTGGCTTGCCATGCGATGGCGCTTCGGACACTCGCACATTGCGCGGGATGACCGTTGCATAGACCTTGTCGCCCATAAAACCCCGCACATCCGCCACCACCTGCGCGGCGAGCGTGTTGCGCGAATCAAACATCGTCAGAACGATGCCGTGCATGGTCAGTCCGGGATTAAGGCTATTCCTGACCTCTTCCACCGTGGTCAATAACTGCGACAACCCTTCGAGCGCGAAAAACTCGCATTGGAGCGGCACGAGCACGGCATGCGCGGCGGCCATCGCGTTCATGGTGAGAAGATTTAGGGAGGGCGGGCAATCGATGAGAACATAGGTGAAGCGCTCTTCGGCTTCGGCGGCGTTTTGCTCTTCCGCGAAGGAATCGAACGCTTGCTTGAGGCAAAAGGCGCGGTCTGGGCGTGCCGCGATTTCGAGTTCGAAACCGACAAGATCGAGCGTCGAAGGCGCGATGAAGAGGCGGGGAACCCCGGTTTCCCGGAGAACGGCGCCGAGCCGCTCATGTCCGCTCAAGACATCGTAGGTGGAAATTTTGCGGCTTTCGCGGGCAATTCCAAGGCCCGTGGAGGCATTGCCTTGCGGATCGAGATCGACGATGAGCACAAGCTCGCCGATCGCGGCGAGCGCGGTTCCGAGATTGATGGCGGTCGTGGTTTTCCCGACCCCGCCCTTTTGGTTGGCTAGTACGAGTATGCGCATGGCGGCCGCAGGCACCTCGGTCTCCTTGAAAAAGGGAATTATATAGATGACTCCCTTACTTTGAGTTTGTTCACGTTGGTGCCTTGGACGCATTAAAGCGCCGGATACTTTCGGCTGATTCCACGCCAAGGACAGCAATCTCGCCGAATGCCTTGTTACGCTCGATATCAAGCTCGCGCTCTTTCTGCCATGCATCAAGAAGGACGCGGCCAATTGATCGCCGCTTCTCTCGCGGCAAAAGCGGGACGAGAAGATCACCTATCTCCGGCCAATAGGTGACGTAACGTCCCGATCCTGGCGATTGCGATTGCATGTCGGCTCGCAATTCGTGTGACCGAAGGACTGCCCAAAGGTAGACGGTTTCCTCATCGTCGCCGCAGTCGAACACGTAATAGCTCCCGGACACGAGTGCCCCGTTCATTTCCGGTGGCACAATCCCGATGGCACCGTCGGTTGCGCGTGTTTGCGAGAAAATCATTTGCCCACTAGAAACGCGATACATTTTGTCCGCCCTGATAGCGCGCCCCCGCTTCGTCCCGACCATCTCACATTTCCCCTCATATGACACCTTAACGAGCGTGAATATGGTCTCTGGCTGCTCGGACGGCACCACGGTATCTTCCACAAGACGCACGCACTGATTGAGCGGCTTAACTTCGGCACCACTGGCGCGCCATTTCTTCGCCATGCGGCCAAATTCAGGCACACAATATTTAAGATCGAGCCGGTCCCTAAGCCGTTCCGGCCCGAGAACTAGCGAACCTTTCTTTCCAGCAAGATAATCTGCGTATCCTTGGATGACCGCGGCGGGTTCCGTTTCAGCGCGCGTTCTTGCCTCTTGAATGTCCGCGCCGGAAGCCTTCGGCGTCAGGTCATCGACGCCAAGCGATTCAGAAAAGAACGCGAAGCAGGAAGGTTGAGCTTCATCGTCCTGGGTTTTCCTCTCAAGGACTAAGACAGATGTTTTGACCCTGGAACCGGCTCGCCGGAACGTGTCGCCGGGGAGCGAAATAATCGCCCGTATCAGATATCTTTCCCTAGGGTCCGGACTCAATTAATTCAGATCCAATAGGCTAAGGTAGCGGCGAAGCGGAGGGCCGAAAAGAAGTTTTGCGCGAGCTTGTCGTAGCGGGTGGCGATGCGACGGAAGTCCTTGAGCCGGC
>JBOHJU010000291.1:0-3315 GCA_050728755.1 Methylocella sp. | reverse complement strand
GCGAAAAGCCATCGCACGGCTATGAAATCATTAAGGCGATCGAGGATCGCCTTGGCGGCGCTTACTCGCCAAGCCCCGGAATCGTCTATCCAGCCTTGACGCTGCTGGAGGAGCAAGGGCTGATCCGCGTCGAGGCGACCGACGGGCCGCGCAAGCTCTACGCGATTACGCCGGAAGGCGAGACAGAGCTCGAACGCAACCGCGCGATGGCCGAGGAGATTTTTGCCCGCATCGCGGCGATCAACGCCCGCCACGGCGGCGGCCCGGCCCCGCAAATCATTCGCGCGATGGAAAATCTTAAACTTGCTTTGCGGCTACGCCTTGCGCAAGGCCCGCTCGCAGCGGAGCAGGTTGCGAGAATCGCGAACCTCCTCGACGAAGCCGCCAGAGGCGTGGAGGGGAGCTAGTTGGCCTGCGGCTGCGCAGAAACCTTCACCACTCGAAAATGCGCTGGAGCGAGTTCCGCTATTTTCTTGCTTCTCCTGCTGCCCGCAACGCGCACGGAGACCTCGCGCTGCTTTCGCAATGCGGCCGTTCCCGGAACCGACGGCCGCGGGACGAAGGCCGGAAAATCTCCGGCGGCGTCCGTTCGCTGAAAACTCGCGGCTCTTCGCGCAGCGTCTCGACCGCCAAGGAAGCATGGCGGGAACAGCATCAACGGCTCGGCCCAAGAGCCATCTGGCTTGGCAAAATCTCTCCGCCGCCTACGCGGCGGCGGTCGCGGCGCCGACGAGCTTCCGCGCTTCGATCGCGCCGATCGGATGGCCGAAGGCATAGCCCTGCCCGTATTCGCAGCCGAGCTGAGAGAGCTCGATTGCGTCCGATTCCGATTCCACCCCTTCGGCGACGGCCTCCATCCCGAGATCATGGGCGAGCGTCACGATCGAGCGCAGGATAACCGGCCTTGCCCCTTTCCCATTCTGGCGCACGAACGACTGATCGATCTTGATCGTATCGAAAGGAAATCTTTGCAAATAGGCCAACGACGAATAGCCGGTGCCGAAATCGTCGAGCGAAAGGCCGGCGCCGAGCGCGCGGATGCGGGTCAGCATTTGCGCCGCATATTCGGGATTCTCCATCACCAGGCTTTCGGTCAATTCGAGCTTCAAGGTGCCGGGGCTCACGTTGGCGCGGGTCAGCACCGCCCTTACGTCATGCAGGAGATCGTGGCGGAGCAATTGGCGGGACGAGACATTGACGCTGGCGAAAATCGGCGGATCGACGTCGAGCGCGCGCTGCCAGGCGGAAAGCTCGGCCGCGGTGCGCTCCAGCGCGAAAACGCCGAGATCGATAATTGTCCCGCTCGCCTCGGCAAGCGGAATGAATTCGGCGGGGGCGAGCCGGCCCAGGCGCGGATGATCCCATCGCAGCAACGCTTCGAAGCCAGCAACCGTGCGGTCCTCGAGCCGGACGACCGGTTGAAAAAGGACCTTGATTTCGCCTCGGCCGAGCGCGCGGCGCAGGTCGGCGTCGAGTCCAAAACGATCCGGGCGCAGGCTGCGCATCGATGGCCTGAATACTTCGATGCGATTGCCGCCCATCCGCTTGCCATGCCGCATCGCGATTTCGGCATCCTTTAGCAGATCTTCGCCTGTCGCGTGCAATTGTGGATCGTAGAGCGCGAGGCCGATCGAGGCGGTGAGCGGAATTTCCTTGTCGGCAACGGTTACCGGAGTCGACACGGCGCGGGCAACCAGATTGGCGAAAGCGCTGATCCGAGCGGTCTCAATTTCCGAAACGATCAGGGCGGCGAATTGGTCGGCCGAGAGCCTTGCCAGGGTATCCCGCGGTTTCAAGATCCGGGAAAGCCGCCGCGCGAGAGTAAGCAAGATGGAATCGGCGGCGGAAAACCCGGCGGCCTCGTTGATTTGCTTGAACCGGTCGATGTCGATGCTGAGGATCGCGGGGTGGATGCGGTCTCCGGTTTGGGCGAGGGTTAGGGCCGCGCCGGCGCGATCGAAGAACAGCTCCCGGTTCGGCAGGCCGGTCAGATTGTCGTGCACGGCGTCGCACAGAAGTCTTTCCTCGGCGATCTTTGCCTCGGTGATGTCGGCGAGGGTGCCGATGATCCGGACAACATCGCCGTCGGTTCCGGCGACCGGGCGGGCTTTCAAACAAAACCAGCAATAATCCGCGCCGTCGGCGTGCAAGCGGAAGTCTTGCTGGATCCGCCCGCGTCTTTGCTCGATCAATGTATCGAGACAGGCGCGGAAACGATCCCGCTCGGTTGGATGCAATACGTCGAGAAAGGCCGCAACCGGCCCTTCGAGCGCGCCGCTGGCAAGGCCCAATTGAACCTCGACCTCGGGACTGACGTAGACGCGGTCGGCCGCGACGTCAAAGTCGAAAATGACGTCGCCGCTGCCGGTCAAGGCGAGAGCCTTGCGTTCTGTTTCTGATAGACCGCCGGTCCCAAGCGCACTGCCGGCGAAGGCGTTTTGCATGATCGTGAAACCGATGAGCATGACGAGGAGCACGAGGCCGCCGACCAAAGCCGGCGAGACAAGATCGTTGGTCAACGCTCCGGTAACCGTGAAGGCCGCACCGATGACCCAAATCAGGAGCAGCGTCCATGTCGGAATAAGCATGATGGCGCGGTCGTAGCCATGCATCGCAAGATAGAGCACGAGGACGAAGCCGGCGCCGGCGATCGTGGCAAGCGAGATGCGCGCGACCCCCGCCGCGACCGGCGCATCGTAGACAGCAAGGCCGGCGAGAGCGGCAAGAAAAATCAACCATGCCGCTGCCACACGCGAAGCCCGCACATGCCAGCGGTTAAGCTTAAGATAGGCGAACAGAAAAACCAAAAGCGTCGCCGAGAGGGTTGTTTCGACGCAGGCGCGCCAGACTCGATCGGATTGGCCTTCCGTGCCAAAAATCTTGCGCCAGAAACCGAAATCAATGCAGACATAAGCGAGCACCGTCCAGGCTAGCGCGGCGGCGGCCGGAAAGATCACCGCACCTTTGACGACGAAGACGATGGTGAGAAAAAGCGCGAGCAGCCCCGCGACCCCAATGACAATGCCCTTATAGAGGGCAAGGCCCGTCATTTTGTCTTTGTAGGCGTCTGGTTCCCACAGAGTGAGCTGGGGCAGGTTCGGGGTCCGCAATTCCGCGACATAAGTGACGGTCGTGCCGGGGTCGAGGGTCAAGTGGAAAACATCGGCGTCCGCGCTCTCGTCGCGTTCGATCGGAAATCCTTGGCTCGCGGTAATCGCGGAAATGCGCGAAGCACCGAGATCGGGCCAGATCACGCCGGAGCCGACCAGCCGGAAATGCGGCGCGACAAGCAATCTTTCGATTTGTTCGCTGGTA
>JBOHJU010000290.1:0-3321 GCA_050728755.1 Methylocella sp. | reverse complement strand
ATCCCATGCTGTTCCGCCAGTTTGTTCAGGCTCTTTTGACTCTGTTGGATTGCTCGACGCACCGCCACTGTCGTGCGGGCGCATCCATGTAAAACTTGTCCCACAATCCCTCCCGTTTTAGCTGTTTTGCAGCAAGCCATCAAAGCTCGTGTCTGCTTCGGCAACATTATAGTTTAGTTAGCCGGACGTTCGGTGTATTAAGAAAGCCGCAACGATTTCGATCGTGGCTGGCGCGCCCGCAGAAATATGGGATTTCTAACAACAGAATGTTGGACAAATTTTCTTTGTTACGCCATGTTTGCGTTGTGCAACGTGTGCACACAGACTTAGGCGCGACCTTGAGGTCCGCGACGGATCGGAACCTCAAGGCTTTGTCTCCGCCATCCTGGCTTACCCGGATGGTAAGGATGGCTGAAGCTGTGCCGTGACAAGCCTCTTCAGCCATCTCCGCCGTCCTGGAACTGCCAATTTTGCACGAGGGCGCCGAAATCTCTAATCGATTCAACTGGCTACGCGCGATATTCACAGCAAAATGCCTTGATTGTGGTGGCAAAGCAAAAATCGGTTGACAAATGCAGCGAACAGGAGACTGAGCGCCGTTTCAAAGGCGCGTTGAGTCGCATGCTCCGCACGCCACACAAGCCGCAAGAGCCCATCGGGAAAAATAAGGCGGAGCAGCGAAAGCGCGCCCGGCTTGCAAGGGAAAAATTCAATACTCCCGAATAGGTCGCTATTCTTCGTTTCCGATTGGCATCGCGAACCGGGTTGAATGCGGTTAAGAATGTGCTCTGCTTGGAAGCAGGGCTATGTTCAAAATCGATACTGACAAAGTCGTTGAAGCTCTAAGGCCGTTTGGGCCGACGCCAATCGTTGCGACGGTGTTAGGCATCGGCGCCTTCGCAGCGCTGTCTTTTGGTGCCAATCCTGTCGCTGTAGTCATTGTTAACATTCTTGCGCTTGGAGCCCATATTTACGGGCAGGAGCGGAAAGCTGAGCTTAGGCGGAAGGAGCTAGAGGTAGATTTTGACGCCTCTTTGCGAAATAATGGTCAAGGAATTGTGGGTAGGCTAGAAAGGCGGCTGAAAGAGCTGACGAGAGCGCGCGACCTCTTTGGCGAGGAATCTGATGAGTGACTTCAACCAACTAAGTTTCTTGGCTGGCCTGATTGGGTTTGGATTTGGTTTAATTATCGCCTGGAGAGATTGGAGAGTAAGGGCGGCGGTCTTGCGCATAAACGGTTTGAAATCTGCCAGAAAGATGCTCGAAAGGCATCATAAAGCTTTGGCGATCTTGGATGATGATGATACGCCAGAAGAAGTCTTATATCTCGCAATTAGGTTTGCAAAATTAATCCAAAATCCAGCGCTCCCAAAAGCGATCGCCTATATACTCTCGGAAAATCCGCAAGCCTTTCGTATTGAGAATGGTGCGGACAAGCAGCAGAACGAAAGATTGATGGCGGTCTTGATGAAAACGCGGTTTGATTTGATTGAGGCGTTAGTTACGAGCATTATTGCTGGAATGGCAGCGGTTGTCGGGAGGTGGCCGGAATGCCGAGGGGCGTTTGATGATATTCTCGTTGATATTGCGGCCTCGCCTGTTCGAGAGACGGGAAACATTTTGGATATTATGGACAAGGCAATCTCATACCTAAGTGTGACCAGAATGGCGCCGGCGCATTAGGATTGGCGCTTGCGCCATCTGGCAAATGCTTGGGCTCTTTGTTTAAGCGTGCGCGGTGTTGTCAGGGCTGCGATACATGAGGCGCTTACCTTCCGCGCCTTTGAGCGCGAGCGCCGCACGTTCCCCGTCATTCATTTTGCGGGTGTTGAACTTGAAGTCCCATTCCGCAAGGTAGCGCGGCAAATGGGCTTCGCTGATCGAATGATGCGCGCCATACACGGCGCGTTTCATAAGGCTGAAACGGCATTCCGCCGTGTTGATATGCGTAAAACCGGCGAGGCTGACATATTCATCGGCCGCATGATTTACGGTTCCATGGTTGGCGAATTCCTTGCCGACTTTCTCATAGGATGCTAGTTCGTCAGTCATCAGATGCGACTTGCGGTTCACTGTCGTCACGATCTTTTCGCGAAGCGTTTTTGCCTTCACGTTCGCGACGTGAAACGAACGGCTTTCGCCGTCGCGTTCGACCAATGTCATGACGGCGTGCTTTTTTGGCTCTTTCTTCGCATAGGCGCGGTTCTTCGCTTTGCCGCCGATGAAAGTTTCATCGCTCTCGACAACCTTGTTTTCGCCGCCGAGCGGTGACGGGCTGGCAGGCTTCATGCTCTCGCGAATGCGATGCGACATGAACCACGCGCTTTTATGGGTGATATTGAGCATGCGGCCAAGCTGCATGGCGCTCATGCCCTTCTTGCTGGCAGCCATTAGGCGAGTGGCGAGCAACCATTTGTGCAGAGGAATGTGGCTTCGCTCGAAAATCGTGCCGGTGCGAACCGTGAACTTCTCGCGGCAACCGTTGCAGAGAAACATTCCGGCTTGTGTCTTGCCTTCCATTTTGTGGACGTTTACAGAGCCGCAATGCGGGCAATAAGCGCCATCCGGCCAGCGGTCGGCTTCCATGTGGGCCGTGGCCTTAACTTCATCATGAAAGATGGGGTCGGTGATGTCTACGGGCATCGGTTTTTCTCCAATGCCCAATAGTCTCACAGATCGGATGCTAAGTCAACTACAATGTTGCCTCTGCTTCGACCTTAAGTAGTATGGTTCGGATCAAGTCCATGTCGCGCTGCAAGGAACACCTTAAAACGTATGAAAAAGGATATTATAATATATGGAGCCGGAACCGTTGCAAAAGCCGCTGTAGTTCTTACGTCATGAAGCGTACTTTGCCGGAACGCGCTCAAGATTCGGATGTCGCGCCGTGACGTGCAAGGACCTTGCGGACGGACTCCACAAGCTGATCTTCGAGGACAGTGAACTGGGCGTTGGCGCGAAGTTCTAAATAATCCGCGCGATCCTTGGCGGAAGCTGCGAGCTCGGCGCCGAGCACGAGATCGCGGATCGCCACTTGCGGCCCATTTTGATGGTTGCGCTCGTTCGAGCCTTGGATGACGGCGCAGATCGAACCGCGTTTATCCGCATATTTGAGCTGCGCGTTCATGCCCGCCTCCCCGAGGTAGAGTTCGGCGCTGATTCCTGCACGGCGAAGAGTTACGGTAAAATTCTGGTAGCGGACGAGCTGATCCTTATCGAGGACGAGGACGACGACGGGGCCGCGCGGCGAGTGCTTGGCGACAATCGGCGAGTTAATTGCCTTCAGAGCGGCATAAAGCCGCGAGACGCCGATGGAAAAAC
>JBOHJU010000289.1:0-3339 GCA_050728755.1 Methylocella sp. | reverse complement strand
GACGACCTTGCGCTGATCGTTCATCACGTTGTCGTATTTCAGAACGTTCTTGCGCATGTCGAAATTGCGCGCTTCGACTTTTTGCTGGGCCTTTTCCAAGGCCTTGTTGATCCAGGGGTGGACAATCGCTTCATCCTCCTGGAGGCCAAGCTTGACGAGCATCGATTCCATCCGGTCGGACCCAAAAATCCGCATCAGATCGTCCTTCAGCGACAAGAAGAACTTCGAGCGTCCCGGATCGCCTTGGCGCCCGGAACGGCCGCGCAGCTGGTTGTCGATCCGGCGGCTCTCGTGGCGTTCGGTGCCGATGACGTAGAGGCCGCCGGCGGCGATAGCTTTCCCGCGGAACGTTTCGACCTCGGTCCGGATCCCGGTTTCCTTCGCCTCGCGCTCGGGGCCTGGCAGCAGTTCGGCGCAGTCTTGCGCGACCCGCATTTCGACATTGCCGCCGAGCTGAATATCGACGCCGCGGCCGGCCATGTTGGTCGCGACCGTGATGGCACCTGGCACGCCCGCCTGGGCGACGATATAGGCCTCCTGTTCGTGGAAGCGCGCGTTCAACACCGCGAAAAGCTTTGAGGGTTCGTCCGAACGCGCCGCCGCGTAGAGTTTTTGCAAGGCTTCGGGCTCAAGAAAATCGATCTGCTTGTAGCCCTGCTTTTTCAGCGCCTCCGCAAGTTGCTCGGATTTCTCGATCGACGTCGTGCCGACAAGCATCGGCTGGAACTTCGCGTTGGCGGCCTCGATCTCGCGAATGATCGCACGCAATTTTTCTTCCGCCGAGCGATAGACTTCATCGTCCTCGTCGTCCCGCCGCACCGGCACGTTGGTCGGTATCTCGACGACATCGAGCTTATAGATATCGGCGAATTCGTCAGCCTCGGTCGCCGCCGTTCCGGTCATCCCGGCGAGTTTGCCGTAGAGGCGGAAATAATTCTGGAAGGTGATCGAGGCGAGGGTCACGTTCTCGGGCTGGATCCCGACATGTTCCTTGGCTTCGAGCGCTTGATGGAGTCCTTCGGAGTAGCGCCGTCCCGGCATCATCCGGCCGGTGAACTCGTCGATAATGACGACTTCGCCCTTGCGCACGATGTAATCCTTGTCGCGCTTAAACAATTTATGGGCGCGCAAGGCCTGGTTCACGTGATGCACGATCGTGACATTGGCGGCCTCGTAGAGCGAGCCTTCGGTCATGACTCCGGCTTCGCCAAGCAATTGCTCGATATGTTCGTTGCCGGCCTCGGTGAGATTTGTCGTGCGTTGTTTCTCGTCGAGTTCGAAATCCTCCGCCGCGAGGCGCGGAATGACCTTATCGATCGCTATGTAGAGATCGGACCTGTCGTCGGAGGCGCCCGAAATAATTAACGGCGTCCGGGCCTCGTCGACGAGGATCGAATCGACCTCGTCGACGATCGCATAATGATGGCCGCGCTGAACCATCTGGGCGAGCTCGTATTTCATATTGTCGCGGAGATAGTCGAAGCCGAACTCATTGTTGGTGCCATACGTTATATCGGCGCCATATGCGCGGCGCCGTTCGTCGTCGTCGAGGCCATGCACGATGACCCCGGTTGAAAGTTCGAGGAAATGATAGATGGTTCCCATCCATTCGGCGTCGCGGCGGGCGAGATAATCGTTGACCGTGACGACATGCACGCCGTTACCGGCGAGGGCGTTGAGATAACTGGCAAGCGTCGCGACGAGCGTCTTGCCTTCGCCGGTGCGCATCTCGGCGATCCCGCCCTCGTGCAGCACTATCCCGCCGACGAGCTGAACATCGAAATGGCGTTGGCCGAGGACGCGGCGCGCCGCTTCCCGCACCGTGGCGAAAGCCGGCACGAGCAGATCCTCAAGCGTCATGCCGGCGGCGAATTCTTCCCGGAAAATTTGGGTTCGGGCGGCGAGTTCGGCATCGGCGAGCTTCAGCATTTCGGGCTCGAGCGCATTGATCGCCGCGACTTTCGGCCGGTATCCCTTGAGCCGGCGATCGTTCGACGATCCGAAAATCTTTTTCGCGAAGGAGCCCAACATTACGAAACGACCTCTCTAGAAAGCGGCCGGAGCAATTCCCGGCCATCGGCTTCAGCCCTAGCTATTCCGATTAGATTTTGCTCGATCACTGCGGCCTCTGCGCAAGGCGCAGCCCGAGCTCGAATTCCCGCGCGGCGGCGGGCCGCCGGGGTGTTACATACCATTGCAAGATTTCTGGACACCAAACACTCGCGTTCCCCACTGGAAATCCCTCCCCGGCCGCTCGCCAAAGCCCGGTGGTCCGGCGGAGATCGCGCATTTCGTTCGAGAAAAGCTCATGCGGCATCGCGATAGGCGCGGAACACCTCCGCAGGGGTGCCGGCAATGGGGCGGCGAAAGCCGGAAAATCATCCATAAGGGCCTGCCCGACAGATAAGATTGGGGCGGGGGCTTGTCAAATCCGCCGCTCTGTGCATGGTCACGCGGCAAACATCCTTTTTTGAGCGACGTGCCGCGGAAATCGCGGCGTGGTCTTCTTGATTCAGCCCGGAGCTCAGTCTCATGTTCTTGACGAAACACACGCGTGACAAAACCGCCGGTATGGCATGCATGCTGATCATGGTCTCGCTCGCGATTGTTCCCGCCTTTCCGGCGGCGGCCAAGGTGCTCGCCACGGTCAACGGTAAGCAAATCACCGACGACGATGTGAAGATCGCCGCCGACGATCTCCGCGGGAGCCTCCCGCCTCAGCTCGAAGGCAAGGCGCGCGACAGCTATCTTCTCGACTTTTTGATCGACGGCGAATTGGTGGCGCAAAAGGCCCTGGCCGAGAAGGCTGACCAAACTCCGGAATTTGCCAAGAAACTCGCTTATTACCGGGAGAAACTGCTGATGGAGAGCGTGCTCGAGCAGGTGGCGAAGACCGCTGCCACCGACGCGGCGATCAAAGCGGCCTACGACGCGGCGGCCAAGGCGCAAAAGCCCGAGACCGAGGTCCACGCGCAGCATATCCTTGTTACGACCGAGGAAGAAGCCAAGACCGTGCTGAAACGGCTCATGGGGGGGGAGGATTTCGCCACGATCGCCAAGGACGTCTCGAAAGACAAGGGCTCGGAAGGCGGCGATCTCGGCTGGTTCACCAAGGATCGCATGGTGCCGGAATTCGCCGATGCCGCGTTCAAGCTGGAGGTGGGGCAGGTTTCCGATCCGGTGAAAAGCCCGTTCGGCTGGCATATCATCGAGATCCTGGACAAGCGGCAGAAAACCTTTCCGCCCCTCGACGAGGTCAAGGAGCAAGTTACCCGCTATGTCGTGCAAAAGGCGCAAACCGCGCTCATCAGTGACTTGCGCAAGACCGCGAAGATCGAG
>JBOHJU010000288.1:0-3359 GCA_050728755.1 Methylocella sp. | reverse complement strand
CGCTCGTACCATGCGATGGTTCTGACGCCGGAGCCGCCCGTGCCAAATTGGCTTGCCGAGCTCGACTCATGGCTTGAACGCTCACCGGGGTTTTTCTTCGGGCGACCGGTCGTGCTCGACGTCGCGGTTCTTCAGCCTGACAAGCAGGGCCTCGCGGAGCTTTTGCAAAACCTCGCCCTGCGCAACATCAAGGTGATGGGCATCGAAGGCGCCGAGCCGGCCTGGCTCGACTTCGCGATGCCGCCGCTGCTTTTGAGCGGGCGGCAGACTTGCGCCGTCCCCGACGATACTCCTCCCGTCGCCACGGAAGTGCCTGCCCCCGCTCCTTTTTCCGATTCCGATCCGGATGTGGCGGCGGCTCTTGCCGGCGCCGCTTCGCCGCAAGGCGACGTTAGCTTCGCTCCTGCCGCTCCCGCTCCGCCGCAGCAACCAAATTCCTTGCTGCTGGACAGTCCGGTCCGCTCCGGCCAGTGCATCGTGCACCCCGAGGGCGATGTGATTGTCGTTGGATCCGTGTCCTCGGGCGCCGAGGTGATCGCCGGCGGTTCGATCCATATCTATGGAACGCTGCGGGGCAGAGCAATCGCCGGTTCCCGCGATGCCCGCGCGCGTATTTTTTGCCGCAAGCTCGAAGCCGAGCTGCTTTCGATCGACGGCCTTTACATGGTGGCCGACGATATGCCCGCGCACCTACGCGGCCAGCCGATTCAGGTCTGGCTCGACGGTGATTCGATGATGATGGCTCAGGACTGAGACAATTGGGAGACAGCAACATGGCCAAGGTTTTGGTCGTAACATCGGGCAAGGGCGGCGTCGGCAAGACGACCTCCACTGCGGCGTTGGGCACGGCGTTGGCAACGGCGGGCAAAAACGTCGCGCTCGTCGATTTCGACGTCGGGCTGCGCAACCTCGATCTCGTCATGGGGGCCGAGCGCCGCGTGGTCTATGACTTGATCAATGTCGTGCAAGGCGACGCAAAGCTTGCACAAGCTCTCATCCGCGACAAGCGCGTGCCGACGCTGTCCCTGCTTCCTGCCTCGCAGACCCGCGACAAGGACGCGTTGTCGGAAGAGGGCGTTGCGCGCGTCATCGCCGAATTGAAGGAGAAATTCGATTGGGTGATCTGCGATAGCCCAGCCGGTATCGAGCGCGGCGCCACGCTTGCCATGCGCCATGCCGATATCGCGATCGTCGTGACCAATCCCGAAATATCCTCGGTTCGCGACTCCGATCGGATGATCGGCCTTCTCGATTCCAAGACCGAAAAGGCGGAAAAGGGCGAGCGCGTCGAAAAGCATCTCCTGATCACTCGCTTTGACGCCGCCCGCGCCGGACGCGGCGAGATGCTGAATGTCGAGGATGTGCTAGAAATCCTTTCCGTCCCCTTGCTCGGAATCATCCCCGAAAGCTTCGAGGTTCTGCGCGCCTCCAATCTCGGCTCGCCGGTTACCCTCAACAATCCCGCGAGCGCGCCGGCGCGGGCTTATTTCGACGCGGCGAAGCGGCTGAACGGCGAAGCCCTGGATATGACAATTCCACGCGACAGGAAGGGCCTTTTTGGCATGCTGTTCGGACGGAGGGCGGCATGAAGCTCATCGATTTTTTCAAGCGGCCGCGCGCCACCGAGCCGCGCACTGCGCCGGTCGCCAGGGAACGGTTGCAAATCCTGCTCGCGCATGAGCGCGCCGTCTCCGGCACGTCCGATCTGATCGCTATTCTTCAGGAAGAAATCATGGCGGTGATCGCCAAGCACTTCCCGGTCGAGCAAGAAGGAATCAAGGTCAAAATGGAGCGCGGCGAAGTGGTCTCGACACTCGAAGTCGAAGTCGAAATTCCAACCCCCATGTGCCCAAGCTTCCCCTTGCCCGCCAAGCCGGCTCCGGCCGAACCCGCCTGCGCGGCGGAAGCCGCGGAAGCGGAAGCTGCGGACGCGGAAACATAGAGCGGCATCGAATCAAGCGGTTCGTATCCCGCGGCTTTGCGGCAAGCTTTGGCCTTAAGTCGGCATACACGAAAGCGTCAAATGAACGCCCGCCGCAAATCCGGGATCGTTTCGCAGCGGAATTCCGCACCAAAAAAGCTTTTTGAATCGAGACTCTAATTTTGGTGCATTTGTCTTGGTTTTTCCACATGACGGGCGTTGCGACGCCCGCTGGCTATTCACTCGCTACCGTGGTCGGGAGTTGACGGCGATCTCGGGGCTGCCGTTGCCGGTTGCTGTTGCGTGGCGTCCTCCGGAGAGCCCAGCTGCTCCGGCTTTGGCGGCGATTCTTGTCCCGCAGGAATGGCGCTGCCGCCGCCCGGTTGCGACCCGGCATCGCTTTTCGATTCAGCTTCCGGCTTTTCCCCTTCGTCCCCCGGCGCCTCGGGCTTCTCTCCCGCCTGCCGGGGCGGCGTTGCTGGTTCCACCTGGTTCGGCTTTGACGGCAATTCTTGTCCGGCAGGAATGGCGCCGCTGCCCGGTTGCGGCCTGGCGGCGCTTTCCGGTTCAGCTTCCGGCGTTTCCCCTTCTTGCCCCGCCCCCTCGGGCTTCTCTCGCGCCTGCCGGGGCGCCGTCGCCGTCCCCTTACCCGGCGACCGCGGTCGGGCACATCCGTGCTCGTCCGCACAATCCTGCTCGCCGGATGCTACCCACTTCCAAAAATCGGAATCAAACGATGGTCTGGCGCATCCATACTTGTCCGCGCAGCCTTCGACGCCGTTCGGCACGAAATGCCATCCGTGCGGCGGCCCTAGAGGACCGGCGGGCGTTGCGATAACCTTGGGTGGCGTAATTGGATTCAATGGATGGGCGGCAAACCAAAAGAAGTACGCCGCTACGCCAGCGCCGCCGATCAACGCCCCGACGGCAAAATTCCAAATCATCCTTAGCCTATACCATGCATCTTTCTGTCCCATGTTGCACCTTGTGTTGTAAGGCGTTCGCCGCTTTGCCTGGCGTTCGCGTCTAACATAGCCTTGTAACCCTTTGTGCCACATTATCCGCTTCACATTCTCGCCAGCAATCTTCGCGTTGATTATTCATGAGCGATCCCGCTCGCCGCGACTCCCAATTTCGAGGAGTGCGTTTTATTGAACTGAGCCACAGCTCTTCCTTTTCATGGGTCTTCCGGCCAAGTATCAAGCTGCCGCTTGACAAAGACAGGGAACACCCACTTCGCACGGTACGGCGCTTGTCGAGAGGCTGTTTTTGCCGGAAACGCAATGGTCATGGCATCTTAGAATGCCGCAAGCTAGGGTTAAGACCTAATTAACCATGTTTTGATTCAAGGGCTTGGTCAACCGGTTTGGAGGCCAAGTCCATGGATGCGAATTTGTTTTGGTTCAACGACAGGCAATGGGCGAAAATTGTCCCGCAT
>JBOHJU010000287.1:0-3387 GCA_050728755.1 Methylocella sp. | reverse complement strand
GGACTAGCGCTCCTGTCCCATCGCCTCGCGCAACAGTCTCCGCATGTAAAAATGGGCCGCGCGGCGGAACGATTCAAGGCGCTGGAACAAAGGTTGGAGCGTTGCCGGACGATAGGCAGTGACGGACGCAAGCAAGGCCTCAAACACCTTACCGCGAGACTTGGCAGCACCCGGGACGCGCGCGTTAGAATTATGCGCGATGTCCGCGTTCAGCTCAAAGGTTTGGCGGAACGCATGACGCACGCCTGGGATGCGCGCGTCGCGGCTCGCCGGGTGGCGGTTAATGGCCTGGAAAAATTGCTCTTCAGTCTTGGTTATCCTCAGGTTCTGGCGCGCGGCTTCGCGCTGGTCCGCGACAGCGACCGCAAACCCCTGCGCAGAGCGTCCGAGGTGGCCGATGGGGCTCGTCTCGATATTCAGTTCTTCGACGGCCACAAAACGGCGGTTGCGGCCACCGGGAAGGAAGCCTCTCCGCCCAAACGCGCGGCCAGCAAGGTTCGGCGGAGACGCGCACAAGGTTCGCTGTTCTGACAAGGTTGCGTCTGGGCGGTTTCGATAACCCGGCGGCGCGGGTTCGCCTGGAACTTGGCGTAAGCCGTACGCTTTACAGGGTTGTGCGTGATCATGATCTGTGCCCGGCGATGGAGCGATTGCGACCCCAGCGCGAGGGCCGCCGGCAGAAAATCCCCGGGCGGCCATGGGTTGGCGTTCTGAGCCGAAAAAAAATGCTTGAACAAAGAGTATTTAACATTGTTTACCCACCGCCGCTGCCCAATCGGCGAGCGCCGGTCAAGTCTTGCGCTCCGGTCCGGCTGGAAGGAAGTGCCAGCCCAGTTTCTTCTTGCCGCCGCAATAAGATGATTTTTCGAACCCGATCGTCCATGACGGATTTTCCCGGCGCCAATCGTCGCGCCTTGCTCTCCGGCCCAGAGTTGCGACGTCCATGATCACGCCAGTACGAATTGCGCTCGACGCCATGGGCGGCGACCATGGGCCGGAAGTGATCGTACCTGGTGCTGCCCGCGCGCTGCGGCGGCGGCCCGATATAAAATTTCTGTTTTTTGGCGATGCCGCCAAGATCCAGCCGCTTCTCGATGCCGAGCCGGGACTTTCCGGGGCCTCCACCTTGCGTCATACCGGCGTCGCGGTCCGAATGGACGCCAAGCCTAGCCAGGCGTTGCGGGCCGGCCGCCGGACATCCTCGATGTGGCTTGCCATCGAGGCGGTGAAGAAGAATGAAGCCGATCTGGCGGTTTCGGCCGGCAATACCGGCGCCTTGATGGCCATGGCGAAAATCTGCCTGCACATGATGCCGGGGATCGGCCGCCCGGCGATCGCCGCGATCTGGCCTACGGTGCGGGGCAAGTCGATCGTCCTCGATCTTGGGGCGTCTATCGGCGCCGATGCGCGGCATCTTGTCGAACTTGCCGTCATGGGCTCCGCGATGGCCCGGATCGTCCTTTCCATCGAACGGCCGACCGTGGGTTTGTTGAATATCGGCGTCGAGGAAATCAAGGGCATTGACGAGGTCAAGGCCGCGTCGCGCTTGCTGCGCGAAACCAGTCTGCTAAATCTTGACTACCGGGGTTTCGTCGAGGGTGACGACATCGGTAAGGGAACGGTCGATGTCGTGGTCACCGAAGGCTTCGCCGGCAATATCGCCTTGAAGACTGCGGAAGGCACGGCCAATCAGTTAGCGCAATATTTGCGCGAAGCGCTTGGCCGCGATTTAATGTCGAAGATAGGCTATTATTTAGCGCGCCATGCCTTCGCGGCATTGAATGCCAAGATGGATCCGCGCAATGTCAACGGCGGGGTGTTTCTCGGCCTTAACGCGGTGGTCATCAAGAGCCATGGCGGGTCCGACGCGGTCGGCACGGCGCACGCAGTGGAAATCGGCTATGCCATGGCCCGCCACGAGCTCTTGCGTAAAATTCGTGATTCGCTTCCGCTCTCGCGCGCGCAATTCCCCGCCCAGTCAAGGCTCCGGACGGCGGTCGCGCCGGCCGCGGCGCCCTCTGGTTCGTGAGCGGTTGTTAGTTACCGATGGACCATTCCGTGAACCACGCAGCGTCAGGCAAGCTCCGGTCGGTCGTCCTGGGGATCGGCTCCTATCTTCCGAAGCGCATCGTCAGCAATGCCGACCTCGAAAAATCGCTGGAGACGACCGACGCCTGGATCGTGCAGCGCACGGGCATAAGGCAGCGCCATGTCGCCGCCGTCGATGAGCCGACCTCGCAAATCGGACTTTATGCGGCCAAAGCCGCCCTTGCCGACGCCGGGCTCAAGGCTTCGGACCTCGATCTCGTGATTGTCGCAACGTCGACGCCGGACTTCACTTTTCCCGCCGTCGCAACGCAGATCCAGGCCGGGCTCGGCATGACAACCGGCGCGGCCTTCGACGTCCAGGCGGTTTGTTCCGGGTTCGTCTTCGCGCTTGCCACCGCCGACAAATTCTTGGCGTCCGGATCGCACCGGCGCGCCCTCGTCATCGGCGCGGAAACCTTCTCGCGTATTCTTGACTGGACCGATCGGGCGACATGCGTTCTCTTCGGCGACGGAGCGGCGGCCGTCGTGCTCGAAGCGCGGCACGGGGAAGGAACCGCGCGGGATCGCGGTGTTCTCACGTCGCATCTTCGCTCGGACGGACGCCACCGGGAAAAGCTCTATGTCGACGGAGGGCCTTCCACGACGCGGACGACCGGGCATTTGCGGATGGCAGGAAGGGAAGTCTTTCGCCACGCGGTCGGCATGGTCGCGGACGTCGTTATGGCGGCCTTCGAGGCGACCGGAACGAGCGCCGCCGGTCTCGATTGGTTCGTGCCGCACCAAGCCAACCGCCGCATTATTGACGCGTCGGCGGAAAAACTTGGGATCGCGCCAAGCAAAGTCATCGTCACCGTCGATTTGCACGCTAACACATCGGCTGCGTCGATTCCGCTCGCCCTTGCCGTTGCGCGCGACGACGGCAGGATCAAGCAAGGCGACCTCGTGATGATCGAAGCGATGGGCGGCGGTTTCACCTGGGCATCGGCGCTTATCCGCTGGTGAGCTTCGCGGCCTGGGCCGCCGCCGCCGGAAGTGTCTTGATTTGGCGCAAATTTTGTTCCAGAGTTTCAGGCCGATCCCGATGGTTCGGAAAGGTGTGCGAGGATTGACCGCCGAGCCCACGAAACTTTAGTCAAAATATCGAAGATGAAAAGACTTAGATCGAGCACATGTCCACGGATCACCGCAGTTTTGAGCGACACGCTCCGGCTTACCGGTCTAGGGTTAAGACCTAATTAACCATGTTTTGATTCAAGGGCTTGGTCAACCGGTTTGGAGGCCAAGTCCATGGATGCGAATTTGTTTTGGTTCAACGACAGGCAATGGGCGAAAATTGTC
>JBOHJU010000286.1:0-3417 GCA_050728755.1 Methylocella sp. | reverse complement strand
GAGATAGACATCGATTTGACCAAGATCGAGGCCGGTGGAGGCATCAATCCCGATTACCTGCCGCGTGATCCAAAAAATAATTGCGCGCCGGTGTACCCGCACACTTTCATCCGGGTGAACACGATGTTCGAAGTGGTGAAGGCGGCCGGCGGCTACACCGCTTGGTCGGACAAGCATCAGTCCTATGAACTCACCAAGGGCCGCAGCGGGAACGGCGTCGACGATTACTACGCCCCCGAGATCAACTCTATTCCTGTCGCGCTGCCGCAAGTCACACTGATGAAGTGCAATCCCCTTCCGGATCAGTCGGCGGTGTCGAAGAGCAACGCCTGGACCGACAGTTTCGCCAATATCCAGTGCTATGACAGCCTCAAGGTCCAGGCCATCCTCAATGAGATCGATGGGCTGAACCATGACGGCACCCTGACCCGTCCCGTCCCAAACGTGTTCGGCATGAATTTCCAGGTGGTGAGCGTCGGCGAGAAGCTCGTCGAGAAGAGCCTCCCCACCCCAGTGACTGGCGGCTATCTCGACTCTGCCGGCACGCCATCCCCGGCGTTGCTCAATGAAATCCAGTTCACCGATGCACAGATCGGCAAATTCGTGGCCGAGCTGAAGAGCCGGGGGCTTTACCAGACGACCGCGATCATCATCACCGCGAAACATGGCCAGTCGCCGATCGATCCGCAACGGGTCCTGCGCATTCCGGCGGATAATTCCTCCGACCAGCCGCCTTCGATGATTCTCAGCCCGGCTGGCGTTGGTCCGGGATTCCCGGTGGTGCATGCGCTCGAGGACGATATCTCCTTGCTCTGGCACGACAACAGCAAAATCACCACGGCGGCCGCGGTGGCATTGCTCGAGAAAAATGCCGCCACAGTCGGCGCCAACGGCGGCGAGTTCTTCTACGGCCGCAACTTGGACCTGATGTTCAGTGATCCGGCGACGCCTGAAGGTTCGCGCACGCCAAATATCATCGTCGCGCCAAATGTCGGAGTTATTTATACCGGCGGCACCAAGAAAGTGGCGGAGCATGGCGGCTTCGCGCATGACGATACCACCGTCATGATGCTCGTGGCCCATCCCGCGCTGCCGCAAACGACCGTCCACGGTCCGGTCGAGACGGCGCAGGTGCCTCCCACGATCTTGCGCCTGCTCGGTCTCGATCCCGGTAGTCTCATTGCCGTGCAGAAGGAAGGGACCCAAGTTCTGCCGGGAATTCCGTTCTAGCGCGACCAAAGCGGTTTCGAGCGAAGCGGAATCGGGTTGGCGCCAGGAAAACGCGTCGAACGCGAAAAAACGAGAGCGGCTTCAGCTTCGATCATATCTGAAGCTGCTCTGGTAACCGGATGCACCCGTGCCGGAAAAGAACGGCCGGAATCCGGTTCCGGCGAAACGAATTTTGCTCAATTCGCACCTCGGCACGGAGCACGTTCCGTAAGTGACTGGCCAGCCATTGCCAAGCATGCGGCCTGCCGGCCCGCTGTTGCCGGCGGCCGTTTGGGAGCGGCCCCAAGGTTTTACGCGCGCGCCCCGCAGGCAATCATGGCTCGCCTTGCGCCGCGGCCTTCCGCACATAAAAAGCAGCACCTAAGTTCAGGCCGCCGAGAGCGGCGAGGAGCACCGGCTCGGTCACCCCGATCGTCCGGCTCTGCAGCAATGCGGTCGCGAGCACGCCCGCGACCATAAAAGCCGAGCTCAAAATATTCACGCCGCCGACAATCCTGGCTCGCCGGTCCTCGGGAGCATCGGCTTGGATCGCGGTAAACATGGGCACCACGAAAAGGCCGCCGGCGCAGGCAAGACCCGCGACATCGCAGGCGATGCGGATACCGGCGACAGAACGAAAGAATTCGGCAAGCCCAACGTCCGCCGCCGCCACGGGCAGAAAGAACGTCGCCGCGCCGAGGTCGATCAGAAAAGCCGCCATGCCGAGCGCGGCAAAAGGAACCGGCTTCAAGTAAATCCGGCCGCGCGCAAAAACCGCCGCGGCAAGCGAGCCGATCCCAATGCCGAGCGCGAACAGCGCGCTCACCGCCGTCTCGACCTCGATGCCGCCGCCGGTCTTGTCGCGGACGATCACCGGCACCAGCGAGAGGGCGACCGCGCCGCTCACCCAAAACCAGGAGACCGCCACGCTCCGTGTCCAGAGGGTTGCGTCTTGCGCGATCTCGCGCAAGAGGGCGCATGTCGACCCGAAGACATTGAGGTTCGCGCGAAGACCGGGCGCGGCGCGCCGTGCCGAGGGAATAAAGAGACTGGCGGCGAAACAGGCGATGGCAATAGCCATAAGCTGGAGGACGGTTCCCCCCGGCGTGCGTCCCGTGACGGACAGGCCCCCCGCGATCAGGCCCAAAAAAATGGCGATGAAGGTTGCCGCCTCGACGAGGGCGTTGCCGGCCAGGAGTTCCTCTTTCGCCAGAAGGTCGGGAAGGATGCCGTATTTGACCGGGCCGAACAAAGCCGAGACGACGCCGAGTCCAAAGAGCGCCGTATAAAGCAGCCGCAACGAGGTGAGAGCAAGCCCCAAGGCCGCAACAACCTGGACCAGTATTTCCGCGAATTTGATTCGCCGCGCCAGCCACGCCTTGTCCTGCGCATCCGCCATTTCGCCGCCAAGCCCGGACAGGAAAAGCGACGGGGCCATGAAAATGCCAACCGCGAGCGTGATCAACGGCCCCGCGTTTGTTTCGCCGAGCCGGAACAGGATCAGCATGGCGAGCATATTGCGCACGAAGTTATCATTGAAGACGGAAAAAAACTGGCACCAGAACAAAGCCGCGAAGCGGCGCGCCCGCAACAAGGAGGCGAGCATGGCAAAGGGCGGGAGCGAAGCAGGGCGATCTTCGCTCATGCACGAAACGGTTCGGCGTGGCCGACGATTCTGACGATGCCGGTGAAGGCGGCGCGCATTTTCCGGTCGAGCTCGTCGACATGTTCGTGCACTTCGTCGACGCTGAGGTAAGGGCTAACCAGGCAATGGTAGTTGACGACCAGGCCGTCCGGCGTTGTCCTCACCCTGACGCTGTGCACGTCGCGAATTGGTCCCGTTTCGGACACCATTTTCGCGAGAGCATCGACGACTTCCGCGCGTGTCGCCGGCGGCGCATCCTGACCTTGCAATGGGCGAGGTTCTAGCGGCTCGATGTGGGTCTCGACTTCAAAGCCGGGGCCGAGTTCGCGGCCGATCTCGCTCTCCAATCCGGAGACGATTTCATGCGCATTGCCATGCGTCATGCGGCCATCGAGTTCGACGTCGAAACTGATCGCAGTCCGCCCCTCGATTTCCTGGACGGTCACGTGATGAACCGGAACGCGGCGTTTGGCCGCGATCAGAAGAACGCGTTCGAGAATCGTTTCGTCGTCGAGGGCAATCGGCTGCGCCGCGACCGTGACGGCGACTTCGGGGTGCTGGGC
>JBOHJU010000285.1:0-3474 GCA_050728755.1 Methylocella sp. | reverse complement strand
GCCCACAACGGCCAGCATGTCCACGACCCATCCCCTCCTGCCGCCAGCGAGCTCGCGGCTCGCGGGCGGCAGCCCACCTTGGCTGAAACGGGCGAAAACGTCATAAGACAAGCATGGCCCGAAAAAGTTGCTCGACTTTTTCGATCAGGACATGCTCCAGACCTCTGATTTTGAGCGAGTCCTTATCGATCAAATGATTCCGTTTGATCGGGACGCGCCCTAAAGGCTGGAAGTTTGGATTTGAGATTTCCGCCGCTGCCGCTTGAAATCGCTTCCCGCATTCATCGCGCGGGCCAAGTTTGGCGAGCGGACTGGCTCCTTCAACAGAGGCCTAAGGGCGTTCGGATGCACGCCCGAGTCGCGCTCCAAATGGCGCGCCATGCGAGTGGGCGCCCGCTGCCGCCAGAGACGGAATCGAGCGTCAGCGTTACCGTGCCAATTGGATACAGCATGAGATAGGCGGCGAGGGGCCAACAGCAAGTCCTTTGTTGCAAATTGTTATCTGACGTTATACTGAGAACGTTAAATCTCACGCCTCAGCATTATCGACTCACGCTGGGGCCGCGCTGCTCTGATTTTCGTTCAATTCCGACGACCACCGATCAGCATCTGAGAGTCAGAGGAATGTTGCAATGAGATTGCTTTTCGCAGCCGTTGCCGTGGCGTTATCGATCGCCCCGCTACATGCTCAAACCTCAGGTCCATCCGGTATCCAAGGTGTCGAAAGCGACGAATTTAGCCCGCTGATGACAATTCACGGAATTGTTGAATCTGAAAACCCATTGGCTGGGAGATCCAAAACGTGGAACTTACGGAGTTTTGTCGGCAAGTTTGACGGCGCAACGACACATCAGCTCTATGTCGGATTGAATTATTTCTCTTCGACAAGACGGCACACCTTCAGTTGGGCAAGCGATGACACTGCAATGCCACTGACCGTGACGCCTATTGCAAGCTTGGCCGATCATAGTTGCTCGAGGAAACTCTTCTCATATGGATGCTATTATTCGGAAGACATCGGGATAGAAGTCACCACGGCCGCTTTGCGTGCCCATGCCGCCACAGGATATCGCATCAAGATCTCTGCCAAGAGTGGCGATTCTTTTGTTCTCGTAATTTCGCCAAACCAGATCGCCGCGCAGCTCGACACTATGCAACAATGCCTTGAATTTGTCCATGCGCATAGCAATGTCGCGGTTGACCAACATCGCCTGCAGCTTTTTAAAACAACGAATCTCGGCTTTAAAGCATCAGAAATTACCGATGAAATTGCGGCAAAAACTGGATTGCATAAAGGTCCGGGAATTGTTGTGTTCGAAGTAACGCCAGGATCGCTCGCCGAACAGTCGGGATTGAAAATTCACGACAGGATCATGGGGGTTGCTGGCTGCGGCCCGAGCGTTAATTCGGCTGCCGCGATGAAAAAATGCATTGCGAACAAAAAGGCATATATCGGGATGGTTGTTGATCGTGGCGGGGACCTCACTACAGTCGGCATGAGGCTTTTCTCAGATGGACGCTGACTCTATTTCAAATTGTTGTTGGCATCGATTTGCTGCGGGAGAGCCGTAGCCTGAGCTTGGCGCATATGCAGAGTTGCGCGACCATGCCAACAAGGGCACGCCGGGCGGGCGGTTACCGCTTCCCGGCTCCGTGAAGTTTACATTTTGGACAAAACCAAAGATAATCTCCTGTGTTATCGTTGAGAGCGTTGATGCGCTCTCTTCCGAGCCGGAGAAATTCCATGATCAACCGCCGGTCCTTTATCAGCGCACTCTATGCTTCCGGTCTTTCAATTGCTACGCTGCCCATGGCGCTGCGCTCGAAATCATTCGCAGCCTCAGTCCTCGCGTCCCTCGACAAGGACCACGACGGCACGCTCGATCTCTCGGAGGTCAAGGATGCCGCCGCTAGCGTGTTCGATAAGCTCGACAAGGACAGCGACGCTACGCTCGATCGCAAGGAGATTGGCGATCGCGCAGCCGAGGCACAGTTCAAGCAGGCCGACCGGGATCACGACGGAACCTTGACGAAGGACGATTATCTCGGCCTTGCCGAAAAGCTCTTCAGCGCCGCCGATGTCGACAAGGATGGAACCCTTGATCCAAAGGAACTCAAGTCAAAGGCGGGGCGCGCACTCCTGCGCTTGATCCAACCGTAACCGGCAAAAATCGCTCCGCAATGCCCATGCGACAGTTCCCCTCGGCAACAATCGCTCCTCTCCGGCGTTAATTACTGACGCTTCTGAATCTCATCGAACGGTAAATCCCATGCCCTCAAAACTCGATCAACTAAAAGCCATGACCACTGTTGTCGCCGATACCGGCGATATGGATGCCATCCGCCGCTTCGGAGCTGTCGATGCGACCACCAATCCGACGTTAATCCTGAAAGCGGCGCATCTGCCAAATCACGCGCGTCTCTTGGAGGAAACCGTTCGTTGGGGCCGGGAGCATGATCGCTCGCCAAGCGAGATCACCGACCGGCTCGCCTTGAAATTCGGGCTGGAATTGGCCAAGATCGTGCCTGGCCGCGTGTCGACGGAAGTCGATGCGGATCTATCTTTCGACAGCGATGGAACGGCGGCCAAGGCCCGCGCGATCATCGCCGAATACGGAAAGCTGGGGTTAAGCCGCGAGCGCGTCCTAATCAAAATCGCCGCGACGTGGGAGGGGATTCGGGCCGCCGAGATTCTTCAACGCGAGGGTATCGACTGCAACATGACTTTGACTTTCTCGCTGACCCAGGCGGCCGCTTGCGCCGATGCAGGAGTATTTCTCATCTCGCCTTTCGTCGGGCGTATTCTCGATTGGTACAGCAAGGCCGAGGGCAAAAGCTATACGGCGGAAACCGATCCAGGAGTCCTCTCCGTGCGGCAAATATACAATTACTACAAGGCGCACGGGATTAAGACCGTCGTCATGGGCGCGTCGTTCCGCAACACGGGCGAGATCGAGGCTCTGGCCGGCTGCGACCGGCTGACCATTTCGCCGCAGTTGCTCGAAGAACTCTCGCGCGACATGGGCGATCTCCCGCGCCAGTTGGATCCCAGGACGGCGGCGGCGCACCCGCCGGTAAAGCTTTCGCTCGACGAAAAGACTTTTCGTTTCATGTTGAACGAGGATGCCATGGCAACCGAGAAGCTCGCCGAAGGGATCCGGGTTTTTGCCCGGGATTTGCGCGCGCTGCGAGAGCAGGTGTCGAAGCGGCTGCAGGAAGCCGCGTGAGTGTCTCTGATGCGCGAGCGAGTTGGCGCCTAAGATTTTTGCGAAAGGCAACGATCCTGAGCGAAGCGCATCAAATGCCCTTGATGCGGAGAATTGCCGAAGGACGGGCGCGCGGAAGGCGCCTTTGGCGAGCTTGAAATAGATGTTCCAGAAGGTGACGCCAGTTACGGCCGAGAGCTGGTTCCGTGTGAAGCTGAATTGCAGGACCGGCGTCTTGCCTCTGGGCGAAAAGGTTTCTTATGCGGTG
>JBOHJU010000284.1:0-3487 GCA_050728755.1 Methylocella sp. | reverse complement strand
CTGGTCGATGACGGTCAGCCGGTCTAATATGGCCAGCCGCTGCTCGTGATTGAATAAGGCCGCGTATCCGGTGGACCGACATGTTCGAAAAGATTCTGATCGCCAATCGCGGCGAGATCGCCTTACGGATTTTGCGCGCGGCCAAGGAGCTCGGCATCGCAACGGTGGCGGTTCATTCGACGGCCGACGCCCATGCGATGCATGTGAAACTCGCCGACGAATCGGTTTGCATCGGGCCGCCGCCCGCCCGCGATTCCTATCTCAACGTCCCCGCGCTTCTCGGGGCTTGCGAGATCACCGGCGCCGAAGCCCTACATCCGGGCTATGGATTTCTCGCCGAAAACGCGAGGTTCGCGGAAATTCTCGCCGACCACCACATCGTTTTCATCGGCCCCAAGCCGGAGCACATCAGGCTCATGGGCGATAAGATCGCGGCCAAAACGACGGCGATCCGGCTCGGCATTCCCTGCGTGCCTGGCTCGCCTGGCGCGATCACCGGCGACAACGATGCAGCGTCCATCGCCCGGACGCTTGGTTTTCCGGTCCTCGTAAAGGCGGCGGCGGGCGGCGGTGGACGTGGCATGAAAGTCGCCCGCACCCCGAACGATCTTCCCGTCGCGCTTGAAATGGCGCGGATCGAGGCCAAGGCGGCCTTCGGCGACGACACGATCTATCTCGAAAAGCTTCTCGAAAAGCCGCGCCATATCGAGATCCAGGTACTCGGCGACGGCCACGGCAAGGCCGTTCATCTCGGCGAACGCGATTGCTCGTTGCAGCGCCGGAATCAAAAGGTCTGGGAGGAAAGCCCCTCCCCCGCCCTCAATGCGCCGCAGCGCCTAGAAATCGGCGAAATCTGTGCGAATGCGATGCGTGAGCTCGGTTATGCCAGCGTCGGCACCATCGAGTTTCTTTACGAAAATGGCGGATTTCATTTCATCGAGATGAATACACGGATTCAGGTCGAGCATCCGGTAACCGAAATGATCACTGGCGTCGATCTCGTCAACGAGCAGATCAGAATCGCGGCGGGTTCCGCCATGACGTTGACCCAGAAGGAAGTGGTCTTTCAGGGACATGCGATAGAATGCAGGGTCAACGCCGAGCATTCCGCAACTTTCCGGCCTTCGCCGGGCAAGATCGCCTACTACCATCCGCCAGGCGGCCTCGGCGTGCGGGTCGATAGCGCGGTCTATGCCGGATACACTATTCCGCCAAACTACGATTCCCTCGTCGGCAAGCTCATCGTGCATGGGCGAAACCGCAACGAGGCGCTGATGCGGCTTCGCCGCGCGCTCGATGAATTCATTGTCGATGGCATCGATACGACCATTCCGCTGTTTCAAACATTGGTGCGCAACGCCGACATCCAAAATGGGCTCTACGACATTCATTGGCTGGAGAGATTTCTTGCGCTGGGCGGGATGGACGAGGAATTCGCGTGATGTTCGCCGGCAATTGCCGCGGCCGTAAGGATGCGCGGGGCTGTGCCCCGGCCGAAACATTACGTGAAAAAAGTGGAGCGGGTGAAGGGAATCGAACCCTCGTATTCAGCTTGGAAGGCTGCTGCTCTACCATTGAGCTACACCCGCGAAGCTGTTGCGTCACCGGCTTCGTCAGGCCGCACCGCGGATGAAAGGCGCTCCGCTTGCAACCGAACCTATAAGGCAAGTCAGCTCCCCATGAAAGTCCAGCGGAAACTGTTTCCGGCATTTTGCTTGGTTCCCGCCGGGGTGCAAGGGATGCGTGGCGCCAAAGCAACATCCCAGTGCTTCGTGGCGGCCCGCGATGCTGATTTGATGCGGCCCGGCGCACTCGTTCCCGGCGTATATCGGCCGCGCCTGGCGCGCCAAGAAAAACCGGGCCACCGGGATCGTCATGCTCGCCTTCGACGCAGTGCTCGACGCAAGCGCCTCCAGGTTCTATTACCTCGCCTCGGAAACCTTAAGGTCATGGGCGAGCGGCCTTTTGCCGTGGGCCTCGCCATGCCTTTGCTGTTTGTGGCGTAAATCCAGACCGGGCGGAAGCGCGATTAGAAATTTCATGAGAGGTTCGATTGTCTTGCGTTTGCGCGAAGCCCACGGGAGAGGTGCGTCTCGATCACAACCAGTTCGGCTAACGCACTTGCGGAGTAAGTCGTGAAAAATCCTTACGAGGTTCTCGGTGTTGCCCCAACGGCTTCTTCCGCCGAGATCCAAACCGCATATCGCAAGCTTGCGAAGAAACTGCATCCGGATCTTAATCCCGGCGACAAAACGGCTGAAGAGAAGTTCAAGGAGGTTGCGGGCGCCTATGACTTACTCAGCGACGCCGAGAAGCGGAAGCGTTTCGACAATGGTGAGATTGACGCGACGGGTGCGGAGCGGCCGCAGCATCATTTCTATCGGGATTTCGCCACGTCGGATCAGGGGCATCCCTATGCGGACACCTCCGGCTTCGCCGATTTCATGGATACGGACGACGCGTTTGCCGAACTCCTGAGGCGCGGCCAGAGGGCGCGTGCGAACCGGCGCGGACAGGATCTGCACTACCGCCTGCCTATCAATTTTGTCGAGTCAATCACCGGCGCGAACAAGCGTCTGACACTGCCGGACGGCGGCATGCTTGACGTGAAGATTCCGCCTGGTTTGGTAAACGGACAAATCCTCCGTCTGAAGGGCAAGGGAGCACCCGGCGCTGGCAACGGCGGCCCCGGGGATGCCCTGATCGAGGTGGAGGTCTCGCTCGACCGTCGCTTCACCCACGAGGGCGACGACATTTCTCTGGAGTTACCAATCTCCCTTTCCGAAGCCGTACTTGGAGGGCGGATCCGCGTTCCGACGCCGACCGGCGACGTTACTATGTCGATACCGAAAGGATCGAACACCGGTACAACCATGCGCCTGAAAGGCAAAGGTGCGCCCCGCCGCGGCGGAGGTCACGGCGATCAATTCGTCAAACTGAAAGTGGTTTTGCCCAAGTCTCCGGACCCCGAGCTCGAGGCATTCGTTTCGAATTGGGATAAGGGCAAGGCATTTGATCCGCGCGAGGATAGGACATGATGATCATGAACAAGCAGGAGTTCCTGACTTGTTCGGGTCTCCAGGTGCAGACGCTGCACCCCTGGCTCGAGCAGCGGTAGCTCATTCCAGAGGAGACTTCAGCCGGAATGAACTTCTCCGATATGGACGTTGCGCGTGCACGTCTCATCCAGGATCTGAAAACCGATTTCGGAGTCAACGACGAGGGGGTCGATGTCATCCTTCATCTCATGGATCAGCTCCACGGCCTGCGCCGGGCGCTCGCGCAATTGCACAAGGATATTCGGGGAACTTCGATCTAGGCAGCCTTTGTCCCCTGGACATACCGCCTAGCAAGGCGCCATCGCTGCAGCAATTACGGACTAGGGTTAAGACCTGATTAACCATGTTTTGATTCAAGAGGTTGGTCAACCGATTTGGAGGCTAACCGAGGGAATCGCATTTGGTTTGGTTCAACGACCGGCAATGGG
>JBOHJU010000283.1:0-3518 GCA_050728755.1 Methylocella sp. | reverse complement strand
GTCGAGTCGATGTTGGTGTGGTAGGGCATCGTATCGCCGCGCACGCGCAGTGCCATCACGACTTCTTCCAAGGCGGCATTGCCGGCCCGCTCGCCCATGCCGTTGATCGTGCATTCGACTTGGCGCGCGCCGCCTTCGATGCCGGCGAGCGTGTTGGCAACGGCAAGACCCAAATCATTGTGGCAATGCACGGAAAAGACCGCCTTGTCCGAATTGGGCACTCTTTCGCGCACGGTCTCGAACAGCGCGCGGTACTCGTGCGGGACCGCGTAGCCGACGGTATCGGGGATATTGATGGTCGAGGCTCCCGCTCTGATCGCGGCCTCGACGCAACGGCAGAGAAACTCGATCTCGGATCTTGTTCCGTCCATGGCCGACCATTCGACATCGCCGACGAGGTTGCGTGCCCGCGCGACGCTTGCCGCGACCATTTCGAGAACCTCTTCCGGCTGCTTTTGCAGCTGGTATTTCATGTGGAGCGGCGAGGTCGAAATAAACGAATGGATGCGCGGGCGGAGCGCCGGACGAAGCGCCTCGGCGCACCGGTCGATATCTTTTACCGCCGCGCGGGCAAGACCCGCGACGCTCGCGCGCTTCATGCGTTTGGCGATCGCGAAGACCGCCTCGAAATCGCCTTCCGAGGTCACAGGGAACCCAGCCTCGATAATATCGACGCCCATCGCGTCGAGGAGGCCCGCCACTTGCAGTTTCTCCTCGAAGGTCATCGAGGCGCCGGGGGATTGTTCGCCGTCGCGCAGGGTCGTGTCGAAAATGACGACGGATTGCGAGTTTTGCCGCGCACGCACCGCGGCGGAAGCTGTAGCTAGGTTCGTCATGGCGTTTGTCCGGTCGAAATTGGCTTACATGGCTTGCCGCGTTCCCCCTGAGCGCCCAGGCGCATCGCCCGGCCGGCCCTCAGGGGCGGATAAGCCGAAGCAGTCCGGAAGAAAGCAGCGCGATAACGCGCATGCCAGCGCCCGTGTGCGAGATATTGGGGACAAAACCCACGTTGACAACTCGCTTGATCACGATCTTGCAAATCTAGCGGAGGCCTGGGCAAAACGCAAGCAAAGGCGCATTGCCAGAGCTGGTATTAACCAGATCATAAGTAGATGGACCGTCACGCGGCGGGCGCATCGGAGAGATGGTTTTTGATGGAAGGAACGGATTTTGCCGTTTTGCAGCTGGCGCATGGACGATCATAGCTTGCTCGTGAAGGCATCCTTGCTGGAGATTGCCATGCGCGCGGTCCGCGCGGCGGACGAAGACCGTCCCTGGTCGCCCGCGCCAAAGCTCGGCTGGGGGCCGCGGCGTGCCGCTCGCAGCGGCCGCGAAAGATGGACAAAATCAAGATACCAGCCAGGAGCCGGAGCCCGGCGAGGGTGCCGATGCGTCGCCGTTGGAATAGCGGCTCACGGCAAGTCCTTTCCGGACCGCCTCGCATGATTTTATGCGCAATTGTACCAAAATGTTTCACGTGAAACATTTTGGTACAATTGACGGTCTGGCCAAACTTACGCGCGCAAGGCGCGGAGAAGTGCGAGGCGGGGATTTGGAGCAAGCGCGATATTGCGATAAGGTTTATGCTTTCGCTCTCGCGTTTTTTTAGAAAATGCGTTCCGGCCGTGGGAAAATTTTTCAAAAATCCTGCTTCGCCCCCACCGGCGATCCTACTCGCGACGGGCCGATTTGAGCTTTCCGGTTCGGTAAGGCATGATTGCCGCCACGCTCATGCCTATCGCGCCGGTTGCCAACCTCGACTCCTTCATCGCTCGCTGGACTTCCGGCGAGGGCGGGCAGGAACGCGCCAATTATCAGTTGTTCCTCTCCGAGCTTTGCGACGCGCTGGAGGTGCCGCGCCCGGATGCGGCCTCGCACGACGCGCATTTGAACGCCTACGCCTTCGAGCGCGCCGTCAACTTTCGCGAGCCGGACGGTTCGACCGCGCGCGGACGCATCGACCTTTACAAGCGCGGCTCTTTTGTCCTTGAGGCCAAGCAGAGCAGGCGGCCAGGCACCGAGAAGGCACAACAAAGCAGCCTCTTTGATGACGAACCCCAGGAGACCGCCCCGCTCGGAGTCCGCACTGCTTCTCGCACGTGGAACGTTCTCATGTTGAACGCGCGCCAGCAGGCGGAGCAATACGCCAAGGCGCTGCCCGCGTCCGAAGGCTGGCCGCCGTTCCTCATCGTTTGCGATGTCGGCCATTGTTTTGAGATTTATGCCGACTTCACTGGCCAGGGGAAAAACTACGCCCAGTTTCCCGACCGTCAGGGCTTTCGCATTTATCTCGAAGAGCTTCGGCAAGAAGAGATTCGCGAGCGGCTGCGCCTGATCTGGCTCGATCCCCAAAAACTCGACCCAACCAAGATCGCGGCCAAGGCCACGCGCGAGGTCGCGGAGCGATTGGCAAAAGTTTCCAAACATCTCGAAGAAAAGAAGTATGACCCCGAAACCGTCGCGCTGTTTCTCATGCGCTGCCTCTTCACCATGTTCGCCGAGGATGTCGAATTGCTGCCGAAGGACAGTTTTCGCGAGATTCTCAAGCGATGCAAAGACAATCCGTCCCTGTTTCCGCGCCTCGTCGGGCAACTTTGGGAGGCGATGGACAAGGGCGGCTTCGCTTACGCCATCGAGCGAGACGTGCGGCAATTCAACGGCTATTTGTTCAAGACCCGCACGGTGCTTCCCCTGCCGCGCGAGGAAATCGGCGAGCTTTACGAAGCCGCAGCGAAGGATTGGAAGCTGGTCGAGCCCGCCATTTTCGGCACGCTTCTCGAACAGGCTTTAAACCCCGCCGAGCGCAAAAAACTCGGCGCGCATTATACGCCTCGCGCGTATGTCGAGCGGCTAGTCATCGCGACGGTTCTTGAGCCGCTGAAGGCCGAATGGGCGAATGTCCAGGCAACGGCGGAGGAAAAGCGGGGCGAAGGCGATCCGAAGGGCGCGGCCGCACTGGTGCAAAGATTTCACGCAAAACTTTGTGGGATTCGCGTTCTCGATCCGGCCTGCGGCACCGGTAATTTCCTTTATGTCTCACTCGAACTTTTGAAACGGCTCGAAGGCGAGGTTTTGGAGGCATTGGCGTCTTTGGCCGGGGACCAGGAAGCACTTCATTGGCTCCAAGGGCAGACCATCGACCCGCATCAATTCCTGGGATTGGAAGTCAATCCCCGCGCGGCCGCGATCACCGAACTGGTGCTATGGATTGGCTTTTTGCAGTGGCATTTTCGCACGCGCGGAGGCATGCCGCCCGAGCCGATCCTGCGCGATTTCAAGACGATCGAGGTGCGCGATGCCGTGCTCGCGTGTAACGCGAAGGAACTCGCGCGTGACGAACGCGCCAAGCCCATCGCAAGGACCGATGGCGAGGGCAATCGCGTCGAAGTCTATTGCTACAAAAATCCGAAACGGCCGGAATGGCCTGAGGCCGATTATATCGCCGGCAATCCGCCTTTTATTGGCGGCAAGGACATTCGCGGGCGCCTGGGCGAAGGCTACGCGAAGGCGCTTTGGGC